>JAQCMX010000134.1 GCA_028274885.1 Haloarculaceae archaeon | reverse complement strand
GTAGTGGGTCAGTCGGGGAACTGCTCGCCGAGGACTGACGTGACCGACCGCATCGCCTCGGACCACGATACCGTTGAGAGTCACCGGGTCCACCTCAGCCAGGTCGGCGGCACCCGGCGGCTTCAGATCCCACTGCCGGCGGAACTGTCACTCGCGGTCGCGGATGTGATCAGTGTGTCCTTCGATCAGCAGTCGTGTCACGCACGCGTAGACCGGACACTCGAGGGAAATCGTGCGATCCGGCGGGCAGTTCGCACCCGTCAACAGGCCCGGACGGGCGACGGAACCGACCTGCTTGCAGAGTGGCTCGATACCGCCGAACTGGGCGGTGGCGATCCACTGTTGCTCGATGTCCTCACGGCGGGGTACGCGTACGGGCTCAGACAGCCCGGGGCACGCGTGGTCTACCAGCCACCGGATCGACCCGACGCCTCGCTGGCCGACATCGCCCGCAATCTGGATTCATAAAGCTACGCCCGAGGAGCCTGTGGAGGCTGCCGAGCCATTTTTTCATATGATACTGACACGAAACGCTAAATATCCGCCTCTGTGTAGCGATGTATGGACATGTCTGAGTCAGTCGTTGCAGATTTCGTCGCCACGTTCGATGCAACCAGACTCAAGCGTCCGGAACCGGTGACCGGTCGGGTCCTGTTGAGCGAGAAGCGACTCGTTCTCGCCGCCGGTGACGACGACAAACTCACAATCCCGCTGTCCTCGATTGTCGACGTGGCGGTCGGGCACGTCCCGACTGAGCTCAGCGGCTTTTTTGAGTCGACAGTCACGGTCGCCTTTAAAGACGGTGGGAAACAAAACGTCGCGGCGGTGGAAGCCGACGGCGATATGATCCAAAAGTTCTCCACGGTGTTGTTTAAAGTGCTGCTCAACGGCACCGAGATAACGATCAAACACCCGGCACGTGTGGGCGGGCGCGTCACCGAGGCCGAGTTTGTCCCAGCAAATCTGGCGCTCAAACCGCAGCAGGTGGTCTTCGCCACGAGTGCTCAGAGGGTTAACATTTCGCTGTCGACGGTAACCGGATTCGGCCGGACGATGCGGACCGTCCTCGGGACGGATCGCCCAGTGTTACAGATACGACACATGTCAGCCAGCAAATCGATGCTGACAGTGGTGGGGACAGAGTCCCCCCGGAGGATGTCGATTCTCGGCCGGTATCTGCGTCTCGAATACTCGGAACTTCTCGACCAGATCGAAGATATCGAGATTACCGACAACGAAAAGAAAGTGCTCGTGGCCATCTACTCCGGTGCGGGCGGCGCGGACGGCACGCTCTCCCGGATCGTCGGTGAAGAGCCCTCGAAGCTGACACTGATACTCAACCGTCTTCGGGAGGACGACCTCGTCGTCGACACCGAGACGGGAGCGAAACTCACACCTATCGGACAGGTGGCCGTGAACCACCACCTCGAAGACGTCAACGTCTGACCGCTGTTGGGACAGCAAAAACTGACAAACGGTCCAGTGTCCGTTGAATACCGTGTAATCGAGTGAAAGGCGTGGTTTGTCGCGTCCGTGTCGATCATCCGTTCGCGGTCTCACTCCTCGTCCATCGCCTCAGTGGCGATGTGGCGGCCACGCGCTTTCAGGGTTACTTCACGCCGAGTTCGGACCTCCTCCAGGACGCCTGCTTGGATGAGTTCGTCGAAGATGTCCTCGATCCGGTCGATATCCATGTCGACGAAATCAGGAATCTGGAACGGCGAAACACCGGAATAAAGCGCCATCAGCACCTCGTTTTGTTCGTCGGTGAGTTCGACGTCGGTGGTGTTTTTCTGTTCGCCTTTCCGAAGCAGGGCGGCAAGCACGGTCACCTTCCGGCGCGGCCCGGAGATGTGGGTCTGGACCGCGGTCCGGTCGATGGTGTGCTCGGCCTCGATGACGAACCGCTCCTCGTCTTTTACTTTGGCCTCCTGTTCGGTAACGGTCTCCACCTCGTCGATATCGACCTCGATGAACTCACCGTTTGCGAGAGCGAGCGCGACCGCCCCCTCTTCGATCGAGAGTCGACCTTTCTCCCAGCCCGTGTCCTGTACGACGCCGCCCTCGACGGCCGGGTGTTTGACCAGAATGACCTGTCGATCGAGGACCGCACTGAACAGTTCGTGCTCGAACGTCTCGTGATCCTGCGGTGCTACGAGGGTGACGTCGTTGCCCACCTGCAATGACAGGTAGCTGGAAACCTTTGCGAGTGGCTGGGAGGCGTCCATCCGGCTTTTGACCCCTGCGATTTTCGACAGCGAAATGGTCCGCTTGCCCTCGTTGCTCGCCAGCACAAGCCGCTTGTTCGAGAGGAGTATCCGGCCGGATACCCACTCCAGGTCCGGAACCTTCCGGCCGTCCTTGACGACCTGCGTGAACTTTCCGCGCTGGTCTGCGAGCTTTGTTTCTCCCTCACTCATCTCTGTGACCGGAACTATCCGACGGTTGGTGGCGCGCCTGTATTAACTTTTCCAGGCAGACACACCCACAGTGTGCAGGCACATCCTCTCACATGCCGTGTCCGCCCAGTTTCGAGAGCGCGGAGAATGCCTTCTGACGAACCTGGTCGTTTCCGGTGTCGTCGATCAGCTTCTCGAGTCGCTGGGCTGTCTCTCTGTCGCCGATCTTACCGAGCGTGAAAATCGCCTGTCCGCGGGCCTCACTATCCGCCTCACTGTCCTCGGCAATCTCCAGAAGTTGTTCTTCGACGTAGGTTCCGCCGACCTCCGCGAGGCTGGTCGAGGCGAACTGTTTGGTCATCTGTCCACCCCCTGTGAGTGCATCGATCAACGCGTCGACGGCGGCGCGGTTGCTCTCGTCGTCCATCACCCGGCCGAGGAGCCAGGCCGTATTCCGCCGCTGGGCGGTCTGTGTGCTCTCCTCCAAAATTTCGACGAGCGGTTCGACGACACTCTCGTCTTCGGTCGCAGAGAGTTTTTCCACGACGGTTTCGCGGATCCCGTGGCTCTGGTCGGCCGGCACGTTCGAGAGCAGTTCGATCAACGAGAAAACCGCAGTCCGTCGGACTGCTGGGGACCTGTCGCCCAGCGCGGTGGTGAGGTGTTCGATAGGCTGGTCGTTGCTGAACTTCCCGAAACCGCTCACTGCAATCTGCCTGACACGCTCGCTGTTGTCGTCGTACATGGTGAGCAGCGCCTGGAGTGCCTGTCTGTTCCCGATCCGGCCGAGGGCGTCGGCCGCCTCCCGTCTGACGCCGGCTTTGGGATCTGAGAGCAATCCCACGAGGCCATCGGTCGCGCGCGGATCCGCAATCTGTCCACAGGCCCGTGCTGTGCGAGCGCGCACACCCGGTTCCGGATCGTCGAACCGTTCGACGAGTTGGGGGACTGCCTCGGACTGTTCGATCTCCCCGAGCGCGTTGGCCGCGGCCATTCGTAACTCCGGGATCTCGGCTCCCAGCGCACGAACGAAGGCTTTCGCCTTGGCCCAGTCGGCAGCGTCGTCCCCCAGATCCACATTGGCCATGCTCGTGATGAGTCGTTCCAATGCGTCCTGACCCTGCTGTTCCAGGCCGTCGATCGCCACCGCGACCACAGCCTCGTCTTCGTCCGTCTCAACCGCTCTCACCAGTGCCGTGACGATGTCACGTCGGTCGTCGTGTTCCTGGAGACGGCCGAGAATTTCTGCCGCCCGTCTCCTTACGTTTGGGTTCCCGGACTCCTGGAGAATCCGAATGAGTTCCTGGGCATTCCCCTCCCGTTCGTGTTCGTACAGCGACATTCTCTTGACACGAGCTAGGGGACCCGTGGTTTCGAGTCTATCGGTGTGTATTCGTTCCCGGCCGATCGGTGTTCACTTATTTCAGTCCCGGCTACGACATCGGCGTATGAACAAGCCGTTTGTGGTGGTCGGCGGTGACGCTGCCGGTCTGAGTGCAGCGAGTAAGGCACGGCGTGAGGACCCTGAGCGGGAGGTGATCGTATACGAGCGCGGCGAGTGGATCTCGTATGCCCACTGCGGGATGCCATACTACATCAAGGGGGAGGTCGACTCGATCGGTGATCTGCTTTCCCTGTCGCCCGAGGCGGTGCGTGAGCGCGGGATCGACCTCCGGCGCAACCACGAGGTCGTCTCGGTCGACCCTGACAGGCAGATCGTTGGCGTCCGGGGGCCGGATGGCGAGTCAGAACAGGCATATGGCGATCTGTTGGTGGCGACCGGCGCACGTGCACGGACGGCATCGATCGACGGAACCGAGCGTGACGGGGTGTTCACGCTCCATCATATGAGTGCCGCCGCGGCGATCAGAGCCCTGCTGGCGCCGCCTGGAGAAGCCGACGCGTCCGCGTTCGACGGGAGCTACGTCGACGTCGACGTTTCCGAGTATCTCGCCCGAACACCGCCCGAAACCGTTGCGATTGTGGGTGGGGGCTACGTCGGCATCGAGATGGCCGAGGCGTTCCGGGAGTGGGGGCTGGAGACACACCTCTACCAGCGTTCGTCCCTGCCGGTACCGCCATTCGGCGAGGCCGTCGGCGACCGCGTGGTCGAGGTACTCCGGGATAGGGGTGTTCACGTCCATCTTGAGACGACTGTCGAAACACTGGACGGGACCGACCGTGTCAGACGTGTCGAGACGGCGGACGGCTCACTCCCGGTCGATCTGGTGTTGGTCGGGATCGGTATCCGTCCGAACGTCGAGGTGCTCTCGGGGACGGGCGTCGAACTCGGGACATCGGGCGCAGTCGCGATCGACAAGTACGGCCGAACGAACCTCGAGAACGTCTACGCTGCCGGCGACTGTGCCGAGAAAGAACACGTGGTGACAGGCGATCCCGAGTGGGTGCCATTAGGACTGACGGCCAACCGTGCAGGCCGTGCGATCGGTCAGAGCGTGGCAGATGATCCGGAACCGGTAGGAAAGATCGCAGGGACGGCGGTGTTGAAGGCGTTCGAACTCGAGTGTGGCCGGACCGGAATCGTGGGCGAGGACCGCGCCCGGGCGGCGGGGTTCGATCCTGTCTCGGAGACGATCACCGCCGGATCGCGCTCGGGCTACTATCCTGGCAACGCCGAGACGACTGTGACACTCGTCGGCGACCGGGAAACGGGGCGGTTACTGGGCGGGACCGTCACCGGCGAGGATCGGGCTGCAATCCGGATCAACCAGTTAGCAACGGCACTCGAAAATGAGATGACTGTCACGGGGTTCGAGCGACTCGACCTGGCATACGCGCCACCTTTTAGCCCCGTCTGGGATCCGACACTCGTTGCAGCCAAGGTGCTCGGCGGGCAACTCGAATCGACAGGGGACTGATACTGATTATTGCGAGTCCGTACCCCTATCCTGTCGCTCAGTGCCTGTCTCGGGTCGTGAACCAGCCGGGATACCCGATCGGGGCCGAAAAGTACCGCCATACTCGCTATGCCGCCCGAACGAACCGGGCGGTACACGCGTCAGCGAGTCGGATGGCACGGATTCAGCCCCGCGGTCCTCGCGAGGACTGTCACAGCTGACGGGTTGCTTCGAGTGCGATCGTAATTGCGCGATCCACGTTGTTTCTGGCTTTTTTCGGAAGTTCCTCGCCGTCTGTCTCGCCTTTCTGGGTTCCCTCGATAAGGTTGCCGTCGACGGTGCAGATGCCACCGGCGTGTATCCCTTTGCGACGAGCGAGAGAAAAGAGCGCAGCGGCCTCCATCTCGACGGCGAGAAGGCCTGCGGTCTCCCAGTCGGCGACGTAGGCCTCCGTTTCGGCGTAGAACGCATCGTCAGTGACGACCGGTCCCACGTGGACATCGTTCTCGCGCTCGCGCGCGACCGAAACCAGCGTGGACAACACGCCGTACGCCGGGACGGCAGGGACCGCCTCGGACTCGTAGCGCTTCGTCGTCCCCTCGTCCTTCGCGGCGCCGGTAGCGACGACCATATCGCCGATTTCGATGCCGGGTTGGAGCGCTCCACAAGTGCCCACACGAATGAGCGTCTCGACGCCGACAGCGTGGAGTTCTTCGGCGGCGATCGCTGCCGATGGTGCGCCGATTCCGGTCGAACAGATCGTCAGGTCGCGGTCCTCGTAGGTCGCGTTGACGAGTTTGTACTCGCGGTTCTGGGCGACCGTCTCGACATCCCGACACTTCGCCGCGATGCGGTCGACACGGCCCGGATCGCCGGGAACCAACGCAACGTCTGTTATATCCCCGCTCTCGACGAGCAGGTGTGGTTGTTTTCCCATGCACCCAATTGTGTGCGGGTGATAGTAAAAGATCAGAGTGTCACGGCGAGCGCGGGTCACGTGGCCGCTGTGATCGCCGGCGCGTTACGGTATCCCTCGGCGACAGGGCCGTGCAGGTCGGTCCGTACCGCGGCGGTCCACCGCCCGGAACACGCACATAACCACGCGGGCCCAAGGATAACTACGAACCCACATCAAACGCCCACAGTGAACTACCCTGCCCTACCGCGCTCGGGGCTACTCGCCCCTCGCTTGTTGAGGACAGGGCTTTTTGTTTCTGTGTCGGAATTTATACCCGACGTGGACACAGGGATGCCAGACTCCGCAGGCGAGTCCCCTTTAGGCGGTTTGGAGTGTCCCACTCCTACCGAATGGACACTCGACCACAACCGACAGTGCGCGTTCTTGTCGTCGTTCGAAAGACTCCGTCTTTCGTGATGACGAAAATCACAGATTTTCGAACCACGCATGAACACCATCGCAAGCGTGGCGAGCATCGTACTACCGATTTCGACCGCAGGGGTACTAAGGCCATGCCGCGCAGTGAAAGTGAAACAATGACGACGCTGTATCCCCTTCCTACTCGCTCCCGTCGGTCGCTCCTTGAGGAAGAGGGCTTAGCGCCTGTAATCAGCTAAATGCTAACTTGTGACAGGATACTATTTTCCGACCGGATTAGGTAAGAGCCAAGTTACAAGAAAATAATCCTACGATATGATGCAAGAGACAATGAGAAGTCTGCAGAGTTTCGGGGTGCGCTCGCTCGTCACGCACGCACTCATGGTGATGGCGCTTGCCGCCGCTGTCGGCACAGGGTTGTTCGTGAGCGGGGAGATTGGCCGACTGTCGTTTGTTGCGCTGTTGAACTTCACCGCCGGCGTCTGGATCTGTCAGTCGGTTCATGCGGTCGGAAACCCCGAGTACGATGGCATCCTGAATGTGGTGAACAGTCGTGGCGAGTGATGGGTTCGATAAGGGCCGATTTGGCCGGATCCTGGGACTCATCGCCTTTGTGACCGCGATTGCGGTCATCACGTCCGCACAGACGCTTGAGGGAACAGTGTTTCAGATTTCGGTGTTTGCCATCGGGGCTGTTTCACTGTTGACGGCGATGATCGGGTTTCTGATCGCCGCATCGGCAAGCTACGACCTCGAAGAGGACCAAACCTCCGGAACGGATACCGAAACGTAGCAGTTTGGTACGACTCTTTGGGTTGTTCTTCGCTCAGGAAGCCACCGGATCAAAACGGGGAGTCCTTTCGATCGTGACAGACAGCTGTTTTCAGGTGTTGAACTCGTTGAGGTCGTAGTCGCTGATCTCAACGCCCGCCTCAGTGACTTCAGCGATATAGATACCGTTTCCGGAGCCGGTATCGCGCTCGGCGGCAGCCTTGATACCAGCACCGGCGACGCGCTGGGCCTCCTCGAGTGACATCTCC
>JAQCMX010000120.1 GCA_028274885.1 Haloarculaceae archaeon | reverse complement strand
TCAGATTGTTGTTCACTCATACCTGTATCTAAGGGCTGCACGAACATAACTTCCCCAGTGGCAGGAACGAGGACCGGGATCTACGCTCGTGTCAGTTCCGGTTCCGGGGACAGGACCCACAGATGCTTTAGTCGAGCCCGCAAAGGTACAGGCATGGCAAAGGAGACAGTGACAGTCACACTCGAATCGGATGACGAACGCGATCAGTTGGAGGTCCCGGTCGGAATCGTCGAACTACTGACCGAAGGCGAGGAGTCAACGCCAACGGTCGTTGGTGATCTCGCGATGCTGGGGATCGCACAGCAGGCTCACGGGATCGTCCACCACAGCGAGGGCGAAGTTGGCGAGGAACTGGCCGAAGCCGAGGAGACGACGATGGAGCTGTTCGAGGAACGGTTCGGGCAAACATACGCGGAAGTGACCGGTCACGGACACTAACGAAAGCGTCGGGTTACCCACACTCGTACCGGAGAACTGCGCCGTCGTCGACTCGCCGAACGTCCGTTAGCACGAGTTCCGGAAAGTCAGAGACAAATCCCTCACCGTCAGCCAGGGTTGGAGCGCCACGCCCGCCGATGACCAGCGGCCCCACAAACACTGATAGTTCGTCGACGAGTCCCGACTCGAAAAGCGAGAAGATGATCTCGCCGCCCCCCTCGACCAGCAACTGGTCGACGCCCGCAGCGTCGAGTTGCTCGAAGGCGACTGCCAGGTCGACCCGGTTGTCGCCGGCAGTTATCACGCGTGCCCCGAGGCTTTGCATCTGATTGAGAGACCCCTCAGACGCTGCCTCGCTCGCCAGTAGAAAGGTTTTGGCTGTCTCGTCTAAGACTGTGGAGTCGTGCGGTATCCGGATCTCCGAGTCGGCAATCACGCGTGCGGGCTGTGGCGGGTCACCCCGGTCCCGTCGGCGCTCGCGCAACCTCGGACGGTCGATGGACAGCGAAGGGTCGTCGGAAAGTACGGTCCCGATACCGACCATGACAGCATCGCTTTCCGCCCGTAGCCTGTCGACCCGAGCAAAATCGTCCTGTCCGCTAATCTCGATCTGTTCCCGGTTTCGGGACGAGAGTTTGCCGTCGGCACTGACCGCCACGTTGACGACGACATGCATACACAGCGGTCGGAGGAGACGGGAAATACCACTTTCGATCACGCGTTTGAATCGCCTGGGGACCCAGTCTGTCGTGACGGAAAGATGTGAGACGGGGGCTTGACAGTGGCCTCACACGAAGCGAAACGTCTCCAGGTTCTTCGGTGCGAACGTTCGCATGTTGAATTCGTGGTACAGTGCCGAGGAGAGATCCTGCGTCGAGGACTCGTCGCCGTGAACACAAAGCACCTTCTCTGGACGGGGGTTCATCGTCCGCACAAAGTTCTCTAACCCCTGTCTGTCAGCGTGTCCCGAGAACCCATCGACCGTCTCGACATCCATGTCGAGGCTGAGCGTGTTCTGACGACCGCCGCCGTTTCCGATCGGGATCTCGTCCCACCCGTTTTGGATCCGTCGGCCCAGGGTTCCCTGTGCCTGATAGCCGACAAACACGAGCGACGAGTCCGGATCCGTCCCGAGGTGTTCGATCCACGACAGGATCGGACCGCCTTCCATCATCCCCGAGGTCGAAAGAACGATACACGGCTCACCGTCGGCGACCTCCCGTCGCTCATCTTCGCCGCCGTCGATGTGGTTGAACTGTTCGGAGAGGAACGGATTAGCGTCGTCGTGGAAGATGCGCTCACGCAGGTCGTCTCGGAGGTACTCCGGGTAGGTCGTGTGAATCGCGGTGGCTTCCCAGATCATGCCATCAAGATGTACCGGGACCTCCGGCAGATCCCCCTCCCGCATTGCCTCCTCCAAAACGAGCATAATCTCCTGTGACCGGCCCACCGCGAAGGCAGGAACGAGCACGTCTCCACCCCTATCGAGGGTGTTTTTGATGGTGTGGATGAGTTTCCGTTCGGAGTCTGTCTGGTCGGTCTGGTAGTCGTTGCGCCCGCCGTAGGTCGACTCCAGGACCAGCGTCTCGACCCGCGGGAATTCGTTGACCGCGCCGTTGAACAGGCGGGTATCGTCGTAGTGAATATCACCTGAAAAGGCAATGTTGTAGAGCCCATCCCCGATGTGAAAGTGCGCGATAGCGGATCCAAGAATATGACCGGCATTGTGGAGTGTCAGCTTGATATCAGGAGCGATGTCGGTCACGTCGCCGTATTCGAGCGGGATGGTGTGTTTGATCGCGTCACGGACCATCTCTGATTCGTAGGGTGGTGCTCGGCCTTCCTTTGCCGCCACGTCCAGATAATCCAGTGTCAAAAGCCCCATCAGATCGCGCGTCGGTTCTGTCGTGTATATTGGCCCGTCGTACCCGTATTTGAAGAGCAATGGAATGAGTGCCGAGTGGTCCAGATGGGCGTGGGTCAACACGACTGCGTCGATTGAGTTGGCGCCGGATCCGAGCGCTTCGGGGACCTGTAGATACGGCACCTCGTCCTCCGCACCGGGCTTGTCACCACAGTCTATGAGTACCCGCGTCTCCGGTGTCGAGATAATAAACGACGCCCGGCCGACCTCCCGGCAACAGCCGAGGGTGGTGATCCGGACCCACTCGTCATCGGAGAGCTGTTCGCGGTGGATCTGCCTGCCGATCCGTTCGAGAACGTCCCGTCGCTCGTCACGTTCCTGTTTTAAGAAGTTTCTGACATTGTTCACTGTGGACGATTCGATCGGAGGTGTCCGGACGACCTCGGGGGTCCAGCCGACGGCCTGTGTGATCTCACGGAGGGTCGAGCCGTGGCGACCGATGACCATCCCGGGTTTCTGGGCTTCGATCACCACCTCACCGGTGTCGATGTGGAAATCGAGGTCGGTGATCCCGGCTTCCTCGGGGATCACATTTAGCACCGTCTCGCGGGCCGAATCCGGCTTGGAAAGGACAGCGGGATCCGGACGAACCGTGATCCGCTTGCGGAGTTGGGAGGCGAGCCGGCGCACGAGGTCCCCGTCGCTGGCGAACCGCTTTGGGTCGCGTGTGTACACGACTAACTCCGGCCCTTCGTATTTCACCTCGGTGATCGAGATGTCAGGTGGAACTTCGTTTTCGATCTCTGCTTGCATCTCCTCGAGTTGCTTGTCTACCGTACTCATAGCTCAAAAATATCGTCCTCTGGTCCGCGTTGGCACTCCGGTTGCCGCGTCAACTCGACGCTGGACGTACCAGTAGGACCAGTCATTCTCGGATTGTGTGATACCGCTTGCGGCGGTACGTGCTTCCAGGCTGATGCCTGGAAAAGCGACCATGATTTGATTTGATGATGAACTGTATAAAAGCCTTCGCAATACGCAGAACAACGCCTTCGTACAGACAAAAAGAACAACCCGCGTGGGATTCTCCTGGAGATATGCACGTTACCGAACAGAGAGTGATCGAGGAACACGAGTGGATCCACGGACGGGCCGAACGAATTACCGGGATCATAAACGAGGTCCGGGAGGATCTCGGATCGGTGTTTGACACGTCTGTCGATCCTGTTACGGAACCACAGTACCGGACTGCGGTCGATTCGGTCTTTGCAGATGGTGACCTCGGTCTCAACGTGGCAACGCTTGTAATGCTCCTGCGGGATCTGGATGTCGTCGAAGACTACCCCGGGTTCGTTATCGACGAACTGCTCGGGCGAGAACTGGCCGGTATGATCGCCGGACAACAACCACTCCGGATGCTCGGGGAAGCGACCTTTCACTACACCGACAGCCAGGTCCACGAGGGCGAGGATGCTGGCGCGGACGATCTCGACAGTGCGCTTGCCGCTGGCTTCCAGACACGTCTGCCCGGGTGGAACTGGACTGCGGGTCCGAGTCGGTTCACTGTCGAGTGAATCACAAGCTACGATCTCATCAGGCTCTCGGTCGTTACGTATTCTCGGCCCCACCACGGAACAGTCGGTGCCTGCGTTGTTCCGGCGTCGATGCGCCGGAGAACGAACAGTCGTGCAGGGATCAGGTCAGGGACATCGCGGTAGGTCGGTGGCTGCGTCTCGCTCATCCTGATACCTCGGTACCCAGGCGTTCGTTGAACCAGATGGTGGACCTTGATAGCAGTTGTTCTTTTTATCAGATCTTCGAAGGCGTTCTGCGGTCGGTTCCGGTCGACAAACGTAGCGTGTTTATGGGTTGCTCTCGCACTGACAAACAATGAGCGACGAGAGTGACCAGGAGCTCGGTATCACGAGGTCAAAAGAGTACGAGACAGGTGAGTGGTACGCTGAACTGGTACAGAAGGCTGAACTCGCAGACTACGCCCCGATGGGCGGGTTCATCGTCACTCGTCCTCGTGGCTACTCTATCTGGGAACGGATGCAAAGCTCCCTCGACGGCTGGTTCAAAGACACCGGCGTTCAAAACGCTTACTTTCCGATGTTCATCCCTGAGGGGTTCCTCGAACGTGAGAAAGATATCGTCGAAGGGTTCGACCCCGAGGTTGCGTGGGTCACCGAAGGGGGGTACGACGAACTCGAGGAACGTCTTGCGGTCCGGCCCACGAGCGAGTCGATTATCGCCCCGTTTATGTCACAGTGGACCCGGTCACATCGCGATCTTCCGCTTCGCCTGAACCAGTGGTGTTCGGTGGTTCGCTGGGAAGCGACCGAAACGAAACCGTTCTTTCGGACCAAAGAATTTCTCTGGCAGGAAGGCCACACGGCCCACGCCGACAGCGAGGACGCCTGGGACGAAACGATGACACGGTTAGATCAGTACCGGCGACTCTACGAGGACGTGCTGGCGATACCACCGTTGACCGGACGGAAACCGCCCCACGACAAGTTCCCGGGTGCGCACACCACAACGACTGTCGAGGCGTTGATGCCCGACGGCAAGAGCGTCCAGGGGGCGACCTCTCACTACCTGGGGACCTCCTTTGCGGACGCGTTCGACATCACATACGTCGACGAAGGGGAAAACGAGCAGATTGCTCACACCACCTCATGGGGGCTGTCCTGGCGCGCGATGGGGGCACTCTTTATGACCCACAGCGACGACCAGGGGCTCGTGCTTCCTCCGACTGTCGCCCCCGAACAGGTCGTGATCGTTCCCATCTGGCAGGATGAGAACAAAAACGACATCCTGGAGTACGCAGTCGAAATCGAGACCGAGCTGGCCGATGCCGGGGTGCGCGTTCACCTGGACGACCGGGAGAACCGGAATCCTGGGTTCAAGTACAACGAGTGGGAGCTCAAGGGCGTGCCTGTACGGATCGAAATCGGGCCCAACGAGCGCGAAGAAAACGAGATCACGCTCGTCCACCGACCGGATGGTGAAACGGAGACGGAACAGCGAGCGGGTGCCGTCGAAACCGTCGAGAGCCATCTCGAGACCGTCTTTGCCAAACTGTACGCCAGCGCCGAAACGACCCTCCAAGGCGAAATCCGTGAGGCCACGAGTCGCGATGAAATCCTCGGCACGATCGGCCAGCATGGCGGCTACGTCAAGTGTGGCTGGTGTGGCAACGAGGGGTGTGAAGACCCAATCAAGGAGGCTATCGCCGCCGAAATCGTGATGGTCCCACTCGACCGCGACGAGGACCCGATCCAGGAGGAGTGTGCCATCTGTGGCGAGGCCGCCGAGGAAACCGCGTACTTCGCAAAGACGTACTGAGAACCGTCGCTCACCGGCCAGTTTATCTGACGGGTCGGTAGCGCTTCGCGGACGAGACGGGGAGGCCGAACGCTGCATTTCTACCGGTGCTCTCGCCCTCCGGAGCTTCCTTCGCAACCGGTTACGAAGGTTCAGAGGCGTCTCAAAACACCACTTACAGGGCTATCTGAAATTCCTCATACTGCTGGCTGTAACTGATCTACGATATTTGCCACCGGTGGCGAAATTCTTGAAAGACGTACAGCCAACAGTATCAGCCTCACACTCAACACAGACCAATGGTTCGAGAAAATCCTAAGTACCGATTTCTACAGGCGGAGCAGGCCGAGTGCCTCGGGGCTTGACCCCGAGGGTGAAGGCCGTACGCTTATTACACAA
>JAQCMX010000010.1 GCA_028274885.1 Haloarculaceae archaeon | reverse complement strand
GGCGGTTCTGGTGCTGATTGTGTTTGCGTATCTCATCTACCCCGTCCATCTCGTCCAGATTACCGTCTGGCTCCTCATTTTCGTCGTTTTCCTGGCCTGGATGGCCTACTTCGGATGGAAGTGGGTCTTTGACATGCGACCCGATGGGTAATCTCCGTGGCCGCCGGTGGGTTTCCCAGGTGCGACGACAGTTCCATGCGGTTTCAAAAAACAGGTGTAATTGGCACACAGGAGACAGTGTGCCGAGATAACACAGAGGGCTGAACAGCAAATCCTATACCCCACCATTTCCCAGGCAAACACATGGAGAAGCCAGCAGTCAACGGATTCACCGAAAAAACAGTGGTCGTATCGGGCTGGACAGACCCATCGAGACAGGGGATGTTCGACCTCTTGTGGGGAGCCGTCGGAGGCGGACAAAACTTGGGGTCAACGGGGGGCAACGGGCGGTGAGTAGCGCGCGAATCGCGGGGGTCGGGATGACCCCGTTCGGTCGTCACGAGGAGTACACAGCGCGTGAACTCTTCGGAACCGCCGCGGACAGAGCATTCGAAGACGCGGGTATCAGCCGCGAGAGCGTCGAAGAGGTGTTTTTTGGCAACTTCATGGGAGAGTTTGCCGAAGAGCAGGGCCACCAGGGACCACTCGCCGCCGAGGCTGCCGGCGTGTCCGCCCCTGCTACCCGGTTCGACAGCGCCTGTGCCTCAAGCGGTGCCGCGGTTCGGTACGGGGTCCAGGCAGTGCGTAGCGGGCGGGCGGATGTCGTTCTCGTGGGTGGAGCCGAACGGATGACGAACATTTCGACAGCGGAAGGGACCCACGCACTCGCGGCAGCGGCCGACGCGCTCTGGGAAGCGCGAGCGGGTGTCACGTTCCCGGGTGCGTACTCGCTTCTGGCAAACCGGTATTTCCACGTCCACGGGGGTTCCCGTGAGGACCTCGCCCACGTGGCGGTCAAAAACCACGACCACGCCCTCGACAATCCCCTGGCGCAGTTCCAGCAGGCAATCGACGTCGATGACGTCCTCGAGGCCCCGATGGTCTGTTCGCCGTTTGGCCTCTACGACTGCTCGCCGATGAGCGACGGAGCCAGCGCGGCACTCATCGTCAGTGAGGAGTTTGCCGAAAAACAGTCCCTGGCTGCACCGGTGACGGTCACCGGCACCGGCCAGCACAGCGACAGTCTGGCACTACACGATCGCGAGACAATTACTAACACACCCGCGGCGTCCAGAGCAGCAGCAGTTGCATACGAGGATGCAGGCGTCGGTCCAGACGACATAGACATTGCTGAAGTGCACGATTGCTTTACCATCGCAGAGGTACTTGCGCTAGAAGCGCTCGGTTTCTACGAGGAAGGAACAGCTATCGACGCAGCCAGTGACGGGGCGACCACAATCGACGGGGAGCTTCCGACGAACCTCTCGGGTGGGCTCAAGGCCAAAGGCCATCCGGTCGGAGCGACAGGGTGTGCCCAGATCACTGAGCTCACGAAGCTCCTGCGCGGCGACCACGTCAACAGCAAGGCTGTGGCAGATGCCGAAGTCGGCCTCGCACACAATGCGGGTGGGACGGTTGCCAGCTGTGTCGTCACGGTCCTGGAGGTGGTGGCATGAGCGACGACGCCCGTGACTCGGGGTTCGACGACTTCTTCGACGCACTGACCGAGGGCAACCCATACTATCTGGAGAGTCCGAGCGGGAACGCATACCTTCCACCGCGCTCGGTCGATCCTGAGACCGGCGAAACCGAACTTTCCAGAGAGCCCCTGCCAGAAACCGGCGAGGTGATCACACAGACGGTGACATACGTTGCGGGACCACGATTCGAGGACAACGCACCCTTTGCCGTCGTCATCGCCGAGTTCGGCCAACTCAGAATCACAGGCCAGATGCGTGATGTCGACCCCGAATCCGTCGAAATCGGCGACGAGGTAGAACTCGGGGTCGAGGAGTCCGAAACGAGTGGGGAACGCGTTCCCGTGTTCTACCCGGCCTGATCCGTCCCGGAATCGGTTCCCGACTGTCGGGTACGCGGGACTGGCAATCGGAACGACGCGCCCTCTGGAACTGTAACTTCCGCCCGAAAGACAGACACGGACGGCGCCGGACATGCAGGCGGCAGGTGCCGGTGTCAGTCGTCTGCCTGTACGGCCGCTGGCTCGACATCTATCTCCCCGGCGTCGAGTTCGGCCTCGATCTCGCGGGCTGCTGTGACCATGTTCTCCATCTTGCCGTAAGCAGCCTCCCGCGGGAGGAGTTTCAGTCCGCAGTCCGGACTCACGGTGAGCCGTTCGGGTGGGACGATCTCCAAGGCTTTTTTAATATTGTTCTTGATATCATCGACGGTTTCGACCTCGCGGGCATGGATGTCGACGACACCCACCGCGAGATCCTTGGTGAACGTTGGCTCTTTGAACACGTCCAGCTGTTCGTAGTCGCCGTTACAGAGTTCGATGTCGAACTCGTGGACCGGGTAGTCCAGAATCTCCGGGTAGATCCGGGAGTAGTCGCCGTAACAGACGTGTAAGCCGAGTCGCACGTCGTCCGGAATGTCCTCGACGATCCGCCGGAGGCACTCACCAACGATCGCGTGATCGTCGGGGGTCGTGGCGAGTGCAGGCTCGTCGATCTGTATGTAGCGCGTGCCGGCCTCCACGAGTGCCTCGATCTCCTCGTTGACGAGGTCTGCGAGTTCGTACGCAAGGTCGGCGTCGTCCTCGTAGACCTCGTTGAACGACCAACTGGCCAGGGTGTACGGTCCGGTGATGGGCACCTTTACCGGTCGGACAGCTACCTCTGAGGTATACTCGTACTCCGAGACGAGCCACTCCTCCCCGTAGGAAACTTCGTCGACGACGCTCGGTTTGTCGAAGTAGTTGTGTCCCCAGACCTTGACGGGCCCGTTGAACTGGTAGCCGTCGATGCGGTGTGCAAAGTACTCGACCATCTCGTTTCGCCTCATTTCGCCGTCGACGACCACGTCGAGCCCTGATCGTTCGTGCTCGTTCGTGATCAGCCGCGATGCGTCGTCTTTGGCTTCCGCAAAATTCTCCTCGTCGAAGTCACTGCTGTTGTCTTCCAGCAGGTCACGGGCCCGGTGCAGCCACTTTGGCTTCGGGTACGAGCCGACGACCGTGGTCAACAGAAAGTGGTCGTTGGGGTGATCCGTCGGTCTGAATTGCTCGCGCGTCATGCCAGCACCTCCTGGGTAGCGGTACCGAGTGCATCGAGGGTTTCCTCGAACCGGTTGACCGGCAGATAAAACAGCCCGGTGTTCGTTGTCGCGTAGATCCTGCCGTACTCCTCTGCGGGAGTCTGTCCCGTGAACCACTCGATCCGTTCGCGGATCGTCTCTGGGGATTCGACGAGAGTGTTCTGTCCGTTCACGAGTCCCAGTGCCACGTCATCTGTGGTCCCGTACTCCTGGACGTTGTAGACGTTCGCGTCTGGCTCCGAGACCAGATCGTAGCTCAACGCGTCGATGTTCGCATCGAGCACGTGAGCGTGGGTCTTCTCGTCGAGGGCCCCCCAGTACGGATGGACAACGACATCCGCGTCTGTGACCCCAGCCACCGTATCCAACGCGTCAGGGATGCGCTCGCCCATGCCGTCGTCCGGTGGGTTCTCGACCAGTGACGGTTCGAGTAAAAACAGCGTTTCCGCGGCCGGGAATGCCGCTGCTTCGTCGGCAAGAAAGTCTGCAATCGCTCCGAGAAACTCCGCCTCGTTCCCGTAATACTCGTCGGTCGCCAGATCGGCAAGCGACCAGGGTCCGGGCAGGACTGCCTGGAATCCATCGTCGACGAGGCTTCTCGTGGCTTCGAGTTCCGCTGCAACATCGCCGTCGAAATCGAGTGCCCCTGTCACAACCGGTTCGCGATAAAAGTTGTTGTTATTGTAATACCTGACGATCCCCCGGGTATCGACGCTATCGTGTACTGTGAGGGGATGTGCGATCATATCATCCCACCGGGCCTGTCCTTCGACAACCCGATCGAGACCCGCATCCTGTTGACGCTCTACGAGTGATTCCCGAACGTTGTCGTACATCGCCTCGATTTCGTCGCTCTCGGCCCCGGTTATGAGGTCCTCCTTTTGATTCCCTTTCAGTGAGGATAGGTCGTCTTTCGCGTGATCGGGTAACGGATATAATCCAGGGGTCGTGGATACGAGTTGCGTCATTACGTCTCAGTAGGTAATGACAGCGTTTAATATTTCCTCTTTATTTTGATAACTATGGGTTATGACGCGCTGGGTTTAGCAGGACAGTTTCGGTACAGCAGGTAAATGACAGATCAGAACCCGTTTTGTTCCCCTTTCACGTCCAGAAGTTCGTGGTACCGGTTGCGGATGGTGACCTCGGAGATGTTAGCAACCTCGCTGACCCGATTCTGGGTCACCTTCTCGTTTGCCAGTAGCGACGCGGCATAGATCGCTGCGGCTGCGAGCCCGACAGGCGATTTCCCACTGAGCGCGCCCGACTTACCCGCTGCCTCGATTAGATCCCTGGCTGTTCGGACCGTCTCCTCAGAGAGGTCGAGATCCGATGCGAACCGTGGCACGTAGCTGTTGGGATCGGCTGGCTTGATCTCGAGGTTGAGTTCCCGGACCACGTACCGGTATGTCCGTGCGATTTCGTCTTTCTCGACACGTGAGACGGTCGCGATTTCGTCGAGTGAGCGGGGTGTGCCGGCCTGTCGGGCGGCGGCGTAGAGGGCGGCGGTGGCAACACCTTCGATGGAGCGGCCGGGGAGGAGGTCTTCGTCGAGGGCGCGCCGGTAAATAACGCTGGCTGTTTCGCGGACGTTTTCGGGGAGGCCGAGGGCGGAGGCCATCCGGTCGATCTCGCCGAGGGCCTGTTTGAGATTGCGTTCTTTGGAGTCGCGGGTGCGAAATCGTTCGTTCCAGGTGCGCAGACGCTGCATTTTTTCGCGCTGGCGAC
>JAQCMX010000106.1 GCA_028274885.1 Haloarculaceae archaeon | reverse complement strand
CCGGGGATGTGGCACAACACGAGCGAATCCGGCTGGGCGCCGTGCAGTATAGAGGCTGTCACGCCGGAGTATGCGGGATGGGCGAGCGCACCCTGGCCCTCGACGATGAGCAGGTCCTCGGCGCCGGCCTGGGCGACGAGACGTTCGGTCGCGCCGGCGGCAAAGTCAGAGACAACGCGATCGATTGCGATGCCCCGGTCGGCAATCATGATACCGGTCTGACCCGTCGGGACGACGGCAGCGTCCAGGCCGCGAGCGCGGGCGGCGTCGCGCAAGGCGAAGGCACTGGTCATCTTGCCAGTCGAACAGTCGGTACCAACGGTGAGAACGACCCGCGCAGCAACCTCGCCCGCGGTCCCCTCGGCAACGGTGAGATCGTCCGGGGGCTGCCGGACGTCGCGCAACGCCACGTCGTGTTGAGCAGCGAGAGTTGCAAACTCCTCGTCGTCGGCCAACAGGTAGTGAAGACCGGCGACGATGTCACACCCCCGTCGGATTGCCGTCCGGACGTCAGGCCGCCAGGATGGGTCAAAGCCCCCGCCGATCGGTGCGATCCCGATAATCAGGGCCTCACACGCGGGGACCGAGTCCATGTCCGCAACCATCGGGGCGTCCTGTACCCCCGAGAGGTGATCATCGACGGAGTCGCCGGCGTGGGTGCGGTCGAGGACCGCGACGACCTCATGATCAGCGTATCGCAGGATACCGATTGCGGTCTTGGCGCGGTCCGGGAACTGGCCGTGGGCGAGGATTGCGACCCGCATGTTCCAGTGATCGGAGGGGAAGCCGTTAAGACTACCGGGAACAGACGACGTTGATCCGCTAGAGCCCACGCGATCTAGACGGGGAATGTCGTCACAGTGCCCCAATCAGGGCGTGAGCCGTTCGACTGCAAGCCAGTCGATGCCCTCGTCGACGTCGGTGAGTGCGACGATCAGCCGCTTCCGGACACCGTGGGCGAGTCGGACGTCGAGAGCGAGGTCACGGGGGTCGAAAACGTGTCCGGCGGGCACGACGCGCACGAGTGTCTCCGAGTGGCCGAGCTGGTCTACGGAGTCGACATCAGCGTACGTCCGGAAATCCGCGCCAAATTTGAAGCCTGTTTTTGGCACGATGCCTGCCGTCCTGAGCGCGCTATAGGCCCGCAGTCGGCGATCGAAACGCTCGCCCTCCACCTTGCGTCCCCGTGCGGTCAGGGTTTCTGTCGCATTCCCGATACCCGCGAGGGCGAGCAACTCCTGGCGGGCCAGATACGCCGCCTCAACCAGCGAGAGCTGTACCGACCGGTCGTCCCGGTCGAGGGGCTGTCCGTAGAATGCGCGGTCGTGCAACGCCGCCGGTGGCTCGGGGATGAGTACCCGGTCCGAGAGGAGTGTACCCGTCAGCGAAGCGAGGTGGTACTGTGTCGAACCGGTGATCGTCGGCACAGCGAGTTCGAGATACGTGACCTCACTCTCCTCGTCGACGACCGCGAGCACCCCCGTCGCATCTGGGGATGCCGCGAGGGCGAGTAACGACGCTGCACGCACGCGTTCCCGCTCGCTGACCGCCAGAATTCGGTAGGCGACCGCCTCGTCCCAGGGGCCGTTGCCACGTGGGTAGACAACGAAGTCCCCGGAGGTATCGGCTACCCACCCTGTCCGGGCTGGCGAAAGATAGAACCCCCGGTCGCGCAGTTCCTTGTAGACAAAGAAGGCGACCTCCGGAACCGCAGCCGAGGCAAGGAGATCCTCGAACTCAAGCCGCTGTCCAGCAGTGGGTGACTCCGGACGCTCGTCGACCACGCCGGCAAGGTCACCACGAAAGAGCAGGTGGGCCGCCTCGACCGGCGCGAGTTCGATACCCGCCTCTCTGGGGCGGCCGTATCCCCGGGAATCGTAGAACCGCTCACGCCCCGTTTTGCCGGCACGTACGGTCTCGCCGTCGAACCTCGCGTCCATGTGCTGTGGTCTGTGGGCCGCGGCCAAAGTTTCTCTGGTCGATCGATACGTTGGTCAGTCGTCCGGGTCGGGACCGACCTGTGGACGGTCACAGGTGCTGTCCGGACAGCGCTGGCCGTTGGACGTCTCGAACAACGGGAGACCACACCCACACGTCCCGACGTGTCTGCCAGCCGGGAACACGAAGCTCGTCTCGCAGTCAGGGTAGTTCTCACAGCCCAGCAGGAGACCACCGCGCCGGATGACGCGTAACTTCCCGGCACAGTCCGGACAGTCCCACTCGCGGTCGAAAGCCCCCCGGACGTGTTCGTCGAGGGGGTCACAGTCGCGATCGAGACAGACATCGAAACTGGCGCCACGCTCGACGCGCAACTGTGGGAGGCCACATGCGCTACAGCAGTCGTCGAGAACTGTTGTCTTCGAGGGAAGTGGGTACAAAGCACCACAGCCGGGACAGGAGACGGTCCCGGAGTGGCGAACAAGTGAGTCGGCACAGTTCGGACACGCACCGACGGGGATGCCCGCGTCGGTGACAGGAGGGGTTTCCCGGGTGTGCTCGCGGTGGATGGTGACGATCAGTTGCTGGTCGCCGTCGCTCGCGGTGATCCTCCCGTCAGTGACAGTCACGGCTTCGGCGCGTGTGAGCCACGCGACCGGCTGGTACCCCGTGCTGTCGTGGATCAAGACTGTCCCGTCGGGCTTTGTGAGCACAACCATGTCACCGTGTTGTTCCTGCTCTCTGGTTCCTTCGAAGACTGTTGTACAGCGGCCAGCGATGACGCGGGCTGAATCGGGCATAGGGTAGTTGATCCCGTGATCGGATATAAACAGTCGGCTCTATTATCGGACTGTTTTCTCAGCAGCGAACCCTTCGTCGTTCGTGACGATTGCTTTGATCCCTGCGTTGCTCCGAGAGAGGGGACGTAGCGCCTAATTTCTGCTAATGTAGTCTGTTTGTCACTGCTGAGGGTTGGGGCTCCGTCAAATCGTACTACGACGGCCGTGGTCTCGTCTGCGCTGGAGTTTTCAACGTACTGTTTTTTCCCGGCGTCTATTTCCGCTCTCCTGTATCACTCTGTCAGATCGACGAGTTCGTAACTGACGTTTTGCTCCCGGAGTCTATCGGTGTGTTTCGAAAGCATATCCTTCGACGCCACCAGTAGGACATCTAGCCCCTTCGTTACTGCTTCCTGCACAGCGGTTACGCTCCCAAAGCGAATATTCCGTTCGATATCTTCAGCGTTGGCGATCGCAGTGGCCTCAGCACCAGTCGCCGCGACGAGGTCGTTGTTGGTTGCCATTGCCGTGACCCGGGCGGTGTCGATTGCCCTGCTCCCGCCCTTTTGTACCTGTGGGACCGAGACGATCGTTACTGTCCCGAGTTGGTAATCGACGACGCCGTTGAAGTTTGTGATGCCAACGTCCTGGCCCGCTGTCGCGTCCGTAACCGCAACTGCGGTTGCATTTCCCGTGTCGCCAGCCCGTGCCCGCAACAGGCCGTCCTGCATCGTCAGCGTCACTACCTCCCCGTCGCTGATCTCCGTCGTCGCGATGGCGGCTTCGATGTTGACCTGACCGATTACATCCTCGGAGACGTGGTCGACGAACTGACGAAGGTCGTCAGTTTGTGTGATCAGCCAACCGACGCCCTGGTCTGTCATCTTATAATGGCCCCGGCCCTGCTTGTCGACGTGCTCCTCTGAAACGAGATCCCTTGATTGTCGTTCTCGCAAGTAAAATAGTTTTTCATTAGCTCGTCTGATATTGCTTAACGACGCCGTTTTCGGCGATTGAGTAAAGTACAGTTACTATAAAACAACCAAAATTGATTTATGTCTCACGGTATTTGTATTTCGCGATGGCACACGTATCACTGCCACACGACGCGAAGGCCGGCCCGACCAAGGCGGAGGTCAGGGCAGTTCTGCAGCGTAAACTCGATCTGGGGCCGACTGACCACTTCGTGGAGGTGGGTTCCTGTACCGGTGCCGTCACCGTCGAGGCGGCGCGCCGGGCAGGTCGGGTCACTGCGCTCGAACGCAAACCGACACGGGTCGAAACGACACGAAGGAATCTTGCTGCAAACGAGGTGTCCACGGAGGTCACGGTGCGCGAGGCCGAGGCGCCGGAGGGCCTGCCGACGGATGGTGATGTGCTCTTTCTCGGCGGGAGTCGTAATTACCGGTCGGTACTCGACCACGTGGTCGATACAAGCTACGACCGTGTCGTAATGAACGTCTCCAGGCTGGAGGTGGCGGGCGAGGCAACCACCGCGTTCCGGGAGCGGAATCTCCTCGAGGAGGTCATCCAGTTCCAGGTGAGTCACGGCTACGAGCTCGCAGGCGCGACGAGTTTCAACTCGGATAACCCCGTGTACATGCTCGTCGGCGAACCGGACGATGCCGACACAGACGGAGGGCGGTCGTGACCCTGTACGGTATCGGGCTTGGCCCGGGGGATGCCGGGCTGGTCACCCTGCGCGGGAGAAACATCCTCGACGACGCTGAGGTGGTGTACTCGCCGGGTCGACTTTCGGAATCGGTGGCGGCCGAGCACGTTCCCGAAGAACGGATCGGCGAGATGGATTTCCCGATGACGCGTGACGAGGAAAAGCTCCGGAGCGCCTGGAAGGACGCGGCGGCCGAGATCGCCCCGCGGGCCCGCAATGCGACGGTAGCGTTCGTGACGCTGGGTGATCCGAACATCTACTCCACCTTCGGCCACCTTCGTCGGACACTCTCGGCATTTCACCCTGCTGTCACCGTCGAAACAATCCCCGGGGTGAGTGCTGTCACCGCGTTCACGACGGCACTCGGTGTCGAGATATCCGCTGGCGCAAGTCTGAGCCTGCACGAGGCAGCACGCGGCACTGCACCAACGGGACCGGACCGGATGGTGCTTTTCAAGGTGACTGACGTCCCGGCGACCCACGAACAGCTCACGGAGGCGGGTTACGACGTCGTCTACGGCCGTCGGCTGTACATGGAGCAAGGCGAAACCGTCGTCACCGAAGACCCAGCGGCCCTGTGTGACCGCGATTACTACACGCTCGCGTATGCGCAAAAACAGGAGTTGGAGGCGAAACCGGTGACCGCAGAGTTCGAAACAGAAGGCACAGAGAGTGAGACGGCAGCGAAGCCGGACGGTGGTAAACCTCCTCGACAAGGTCGTACCTGCTCGGACAGTGCTGACGGGGTCGGTAAGACTCCAGGGGCAGAAAGCGATCAGTACTTCGCCGACGTGGAACTGGAGCGAGCGATTGCGGCAGCCAACGGCGACATTCCGGAGGTGCCGCCACGATGACGGACCCACAGAAGGTGATCGACGCGGCGGCGGAGAGTGATGAGAACCGGCGGGACGACCGGATCCAGGGCCGGACTGCTGGCGAGCAACAGGACGGAATCCCGTTTATCGGAGCAGGTCCCGGCGACCCGGGGCTGCTCACGGTCACCGGGAAAGAGCTGGTTGAGGCGGCCGACCTGGTCGTCCACGCGGGGTCGCTGGTCAACAGTGAACTCCTCGACCGGTACTGCGCAGATGTCGAGCAGGTGTCGAGTATTGGCAGAGACCTGGAGGAGTTGGTGCCGTTGATGCGGAACGCATACGAGGCGGATCGGTCGGTCGTTCGTCTCCACAGCGGTGACCCCGCGGTTTACGGCGCCGCACTCGAGCAGATGGATGCACTCGAACACGAGGGTGTGCCCACCTACATCGTGCCGGGCGTCACCTCCGCGTTTGCCGCAAGCGCAACGCTACGAACACAACTGACGCTCAACGGTGTGGCAAATCACGTCGCATTCACCCGCCCGCGCGGCAAGACACTCGACCCGGAGAACGACCACATCGGGGAGTTCGTCGGGATGGGTGACGTGACGACCTGTCTTTATCTCGGCACGCACGCGGTGAGTGAGACAATGGACCGACTCATCCAGGACGGGCACGACCCCGAGACGCCGGTTGCCGTCGTGTATCACGCCTCGTGGCCGGACGAGGATGTCATCGAGGGGACGATCGGAACGATCGGTGCAAAGCTCGATGCGGCCGGCTACCGCGCATCCGCGATGGTGATCATCGGGGCTGCAGCACGGAAAGCGGGGTACGAACGGTCCTATCTCTACGGCGATTGGGCGAACCGTGACTCTGCCGGCGGTGAGGCAGATGACTAAACAGAACGATAACGAGACAGTTCAGGAGTGATACAGATGAGTACAGAGACAGACGGTACGGATTCAGGTGAGTCGAACGCAGATGACACCGGTGGACACTGTTCAACGCCGGATTCAGACGGTGAGGTCGCCGAGGAGCTCGGTATCATCAGTTTCGAGCGCAAGCTTGAGACGGCAGCAGAGATCAAAGCCGAACTCGACGATGCGTACGAACGGGTCGACATTATCGAGTACCACGGCGACGTGTTCGAGCAACAGTGGGGCGAGTACGACTGTTTCATCGGGCTGATGGCGTCGGGTATCGCGATGCGGAAAACGGCGCCACTGCTCGACGACAAGTGGGACGACCCGGCGATTGTCGTCATCGACGAGGCCCTCACCTGGGCGATCCCGATCACGGGTGGACACCACGGTGCGAACCAGGTCGCACACGACCTCTCGCAGCTCGGAGCGGTGCCCGCAATGACGACTGCGAGCGAAGCAGCAGGAAAACAGGGCGTCGAAAGCAAGGCAAAAGCGCTTGACACGCACGTCGTCAACGGCGATTCGACGGTCGCAACGAACCTCGCAGTTCTGAACGACGAACTCGGACCGGTCGCACGCCTCGATGGACCCGCCGCTTTGCTCGTCGGGGACGACGTCACTGTCCTCAAACGCAACGGTGAGGCGGGCGTCGTACTCGGCACAGGGACCGTCTCGGGGGTCAAAAAGGAGCAGGTGCTCGATGCCTGGACGGGGGCGCTCGAGGCTCTCGGGCGCTCCGTTTCGGACGTCGAGTTTGTCGCAACGGCGACCCGAAAGGAGGGGGAGGAAGGGCTCTACGAGGCTGCACAGGAGATTGGTGTCGGCGTGGTCCTGTTCGAGAAGGAGACGCTCCTCGACTTCGAGGGACCCTCGCCATCGCGGTCGAAGGAGCTCATCGGCTGGCCGGGAATCGCCGAGGCGTCGGCGATCGCTGGCGGCCGCGAACACGACCTCGTCCGGAAGAAAGAACGGTTCGACGACGCGGTCACCGTCGCTGTGGGGAGATAGGATGGGCGGACAGACGGACACAGACGAGCGTGGCACGGTGTATGTCGTCGGGATCGGTCCCGGACTCCCCCACGCCATGACACAGCGTGCGAAGGATGTTATCGCGACGGCCGACTGTGTCATCGCATCGAATCTCTACCAGGAGTTTCTGCGACGGGACGGAACCCTCCCGCCCGAGGACGCTGAGATAGAGCGGGCGACAGACGGCGGAGCAGCAGCTATGACTGACAGCCCAGGCAGTGAAACGGGGACCGTTCTCGAGCGTCCCGGTGGCACCCGCCAGACCCTGATCCGCTCCACGATGGGACGACAGGTCGAGCTCTCGCGGGAGGCGTTCGATCGCGTCCGGGCCGGGCAGGACGTTGCTCATGTCTCGGGTGGCGATCCGAACGTATACGGAAAGAGCGACCTGCTGTACACGATGGCAGACGCCGAGGACGCAACGGATATTCCAATCGAGATCGTTCCGGGGGTGACCGCCGCACTCGGCGGTGCGGCGAATCTCGGCGCACCGCTCTCGAACGATTTCTGTACAATCTCGCTGTCGGATAAGTGGCGCGGATGGGAGGAAATCGAGGAGAAACTCCGCGCAGCAGCGATCAGCGGGTTCGTCATCGTGCTGTACAACTGCTGGCGGGACTACCAGCGTGCCATCGACGTGATTCGCACGGAGCGGGCAGACGACACCCCGATCGGTATCTTCAACGATGCTGGCCGCGGCGATGCTGGCAGAAACCTCGAAGACGAGACCCACACCATCACCACTCTCGGCGAGGCAGACCGGTACGACGACGAAGTCGGCGGGATGGGAACCTCGATTCTGGTCGGCAATCACGAGACGAACGTCTGGCAAAACGAATACGGAAAACATCTCGTCACCCCGCGTGGCGGGCGTGACGTCGACGATTTCTAACAATGAGTACGGACAACACCACCGAAACGGGTACAGAGACGGAAACAGGATGTGGCGCGAGCGACTCCACCAGTTCGGACTGTGGGGGTTCAAAAAAGCAGCAGACCGACGAGAAGGTCGCAAGTACAGTCGACGATTTCGACGCTGAGCCGGGGCGTCTGGTCGCGGTCGGACTCGGCCCCGGTCAGCCGGAGGGGATGACAGAGCGTGCCCGCGGCGCGTTGCTGGATGCCGAGCATATCGTGGGGTACACGACGTATGTCGATCTGCTCCCCGAGGCCGTCACCGAAAGTGCCAAAGAGCTGTACGATACACCGATGTGTGGCGAGGTTTCGCGGACCGAGGAGGCGATCGACCGTGCGCTCGCGGGCAACGACGTCGCCATCATCGGCAGCGGCGACCCGAACGTCTACGCGCTCGCCGGGCTCGCACTCGAAATCCTCGAATCGAAGGGTGCAACCGCCAGTATGGTCGATTTCGACGTCGTACCGGGTGTGCCGGCGGCCCAATCCTGTGGCGCACGGCTCGGTGCACCGCTGGTCAACGATACCGTCAGCATCTCGCTGTCGGACCACCTGACGGATATGCCAACGATCGAGTCGCGCCTTCATGCCGCGGCCAAGGAGGGGTTTACAATCTCGATTTATAATCCCTGGAGCCGGAAACGCCGCGAGAACTTCCGGAAGTGCTGTGAGATCCTGTTGGAGCACCGCGACCCGGAAACGCCGGTCGGCGTCGTCCAGGACGCTGGCCGCAACGGCGAAAACGTCGAGATCGTCGATCTCGGTGCCCTCGAGGAGCTCGGGGAGACCGAACTCGTCGACATGACGACAACAATCATCGTCGGGAACGAGGAGACGTACGTCTGGGACGACCGGATGGTGACACCGCGTGGCTACGAGTCCAAATATGAGTACTGAGGTGAGCGACCGATGACCGGCTCTCCCACGGAGGCGTCGACGTACCGTGTCTCGCTCGATCGTGAGGCCTGTGAGGGCATCTTTGCCTGTCTGGTCCGTGATGACCGCTTCGAAGAGGGCCGGGACGGGCTGGCGGTGCTCGCGGGCGAGGAGGTAACCGGTCCCGAGGCCGAGATCACAGCCACGTTCGAGGACAGCCAGTACGAGAGGGCAAAGCAGGCCGCACGGGCCTGTCCCGTCGATGCAATCGAGGTGGCGGAGGTGACAGATGAGTAACGAACTGTCGGCTACGCCCGACCCTGTCGGGGATCTACTCGCGGCCTCAAGGGAAACTGCGTACTTCTGGGGGCGGGTCGCGGGTGATGGGGATCTCACCGCGGCGTGTGTGACCGTTCGAGCGGGTGATGAGACGGCGGCGGATACCCTCGCCGCGATTGCGGGAGCTGATCAGATGAGCCACGATGTGTCCCGGCACAGTTCAGCGCACGATTGCTCGATCGTCCGGTTCGAAGACGAGTACGAACTGCAGGTGTTTGGGACACTCGCCAAGCGGGCGAGTGCAGCGCTTGGCTTGCCACTCGAGGGACAGCCTGGCGGCTATCGGTTCGACACATTTCGCGAGTACCGCGCCCCGCTCGTTCGCGGCATTCTCGAGGCCTGTGGCACGGTCTGCTTCCGTGAGTCGAGCGGTTCGGTCGGGATCTCGTTTGTCCACGAGAGCGAGCGATTCCTCGAAACCGTCCGCTCGTTGCTTGCCGACGCCGGGCCATCGCTCCCGACGAACGATCCTCAGGAGTCGTCGTCCGGTGGCTACTGGTTCGGTCTCGCCGACGAGGCAGACACGGCCGCGTTCGCCCGGTGGCTCTACGCCGGCAGCGAGGCGTCCGGACTGTACTCCGACCAGCGCCGACAGAAGCTCAGACGGAGTGTCGAACGCGCGACAGACAGCGATGTGGGGGCCCTCTCGGAATGACAGTCGACGCAGGTAGTAGCCCGGTCGCACTCGACGATGAGGCCGTGCTGCTGGTTGGACACGGGTCGCGCCGGGAGCGTTCGAACGAACAGGTGCGCGAACTCGCCGCTGCTCTGGAAAAACGGCTCGGAATCCCCGTTGACGCGGGCTTTCTCGAGCTCGCCTCGCCGTCGATTTCCGAGGGGATCGCGGGGCTTGCAGCAACCGTTTCACGCATCACCGTCGTCCAGCTGTCGCTGTTCGCCGCGAGTCACGTCAAAAACGACGTGCCACTGGCTGTCGAGCGGGCCCGGAGTGAACACGAAGCGACAATCCACAACGGCGCACATCTGGGCGTCCATCCCGCGATTGTCGACCTGCTCGACGACCGCATCGAGGCGATTGAGCGGGACCAGGGGGCGGACCGCAGAACGGAGGATATCGCGGTCGTGCTCTGTGCGCGGGGATCGAGTGACCCGGACGCGAACAGTGACGCGCACAAGCTGGCACGCCTGCTCTACGAGGGCCGGGCGTTCAGCCGTGTCGAGACTAGTTTCATCGGCGTCACCGAGCCACGCCTCTCGGATACCCTGCACGCACTGGCCAAACAGCGACCCGACAGTATCGTCGTCCTGCCGTACATGCTCGGTGATGGGGTGCTCACCCAGCGGATCCGGGACCGGACCGCCGAGTTCGATTCGGAATACCCGTACGTCGACGCCGCGGCAGGCGACCCGCTCGGCACTGACAGCCGGTTGCTCGACGTTCTCGGGGACCGCTGGCAGGAGGCCCGCACTGAGAGTGTCCAGATGTCCTGTGACACCTGCAAATACAAGGTCGAACTCGACGGCTACGAGGAGGATGTCGGTGGCGCACGCGCGATGCTCCGGGCGCTGACCCATCAGGAGTCTCACGCGGACCGCGAGAGTGTCGAGGAAAACCCACACGCTCACGACGCGCCGGAGAAACACGTCGCAGTCTGTACAAATCAGACCTGTGCGGCCGACGGGTCAGCGGCGGTGCTGGAGCGATTACGTCAAGCGACTCGCGATTCCGACGCCGCTGACGCTCGCATCACCCGGACATCGTGTCTCGGCCGCTGTGGAGAGGGGCCGATGGTCGCCATCTATCCGGATGGCGTCTGGTATGGTGGTGTCGAAGCGGAGGATGCAGAGCGTATCGTCTCGTCCCACCTCGACCGGGATCGAATTGTTTCTTCCCTTGTGGACCAAACACTGTAACTATGAGTTGTCACGAACTTGAAGCACTACGACTCGGGCTGATGAACGTGCTCGGCACAGAGGACAAGAGCGCACGCGAACACGCAAAGCAGGAACTCGACGGCCATCTCGAGGGACCGATCGAGGCGCTGGCAAACGCGGAGACGTTTTCCGAAATCGAACGCCACCTCGACGCCGCACTCGTCGATCTCGAAGAGGAGATTGCGACCGCTGACGAGTCCGATCCGGAGTATGACTATCTCCGTGGCCGCCTCGTTGCCGTCCGTGATGCCGAACAGGCCGTCCATCGACTGACCAGCCAGGGCGAGGGCGTGCTCGATGGACTCGGAGAGGCACACGACGTGCTCCACGAGGCGTTCCCTGTCGATGAGTGAAGTCGGCACCCACCGGACACGTCACCTTGGCGATATCTCTCCGACGGGCACGCGCCACGCCGGCCGACGATCGGCGGTCGGTTTGACCGAGGGGTTGGTCGTGGCCGGTACCGCGGATGGGGCTGTCGCAGCGTTCGGACGGGAACGGTTGGACGAGCAATGGCGGGCGACCCCGAGGGCTGCCGGGGACGCTGTCGTCACAGTTGAACCTGTCAACGACTGGATAGTTGTCGGTGAACGGAGTCCAACTGGGGCGGTTCGGTGTTACGACACCGGGTCAGGGACGCTTTGTTGGCAGTACGAGACCGTCGACGATATCGGGCCGCCTTCGAAGGAGAGTCGGTTCTTTCTTCCATTCGTCGTGGATATCGAACAGGCCGGAGAGGTCATCTGCGTCGCGGCCCGGCGGTACGAGCGCGACGGCGACTCGCGGTCGTTTCGAAGCATCGTCTATGCGTTCGAAGGAGACGGCACCGTTCGCTGGACTCACGAGACCGACGCCTCACCGATTACGCTCGACGGGGACGGTGATCGGATTGCCGTCGCGTACAACCGGTGTTCCGGTGAGCACCAGCACGGACTCGTCGTCCTCGACAGCGAGAGCGGTGCGCAACGGTACCACTGGGACCCGGGGACGGGCGGCCAGCGACGGGTCGGTGACGTCTCACTTTGCACGGACGGGGTGGCGCTCGCCTGCCACGGCGACTTCCGTGGCTATCGACTGGAGAGTGGCGGCGCGGAGCGTTGGCGGGTCCCACTTGCCACACCCAGAGATATCGACGGCGAACGGCTGTATGCGTATCCAAACAACGTATACGCCGGCGAGGAGGGTGTCATGTTCCTGACCGGGAACACGTACGCTGTCGGGAGTCGGGAAACCGAGTCGTTACACCCCAGAGAACACACGGTTTTCGGGTTCTCGCCGGTCGGTGAGCGGATCTGGATGGCCGATAACGGGGGGTTTGCCCACGGGATTGACGGGGCCAACGAACGAGTTGCGGTGCCTGCGGCACAGCAGTTCCGGACACGCGATGCAAACACACACGGTCTCTCCGTGTTCGAGATCGGATCCGGACGGTCAGCGACCTACGATGCCAATGGGGTGGTCACCGCAACGGCGATCGATGACGACTGTGTCGTCGCTATCGAGGAACCGGTCAGCTACCACGATCAGGAGACAGTGTACGGTTCGTACAACGCCCACCTCTATCGGATCGGTCCCGATTCGTACGATCGTGTGTGAGTATTTTCAGGCACAGATCAAACGTACCTTCCTGACGCGAAACCTGCGAGTAGCGAACCCACGGCCGTATCAGCAAAACAAAGACGACAGTTACACTAACGATGCATCCGGACCGAACGCGGTTTCGAGCAGGCGGGGGACATCCTCCGGGCTGACGTCCGAATACCACTCGTTTTGGGGCTGGATCGTGACTGCTGTTCCGTTCTCGCTACAGAGACCCAGACAGCTCGTCGTACTCACCGAGACGGCTGTCCAGAAGGCATCCCGCTCACGCAACCACTCTTTGACCGCCGTTTCGACTGCCTCGCCACCGACATCCCCACAGCAGGCGTGTTCGCCGTCTCTGTCGTTCGTACAGACGAACACATGTGCGTCGAGTCGGTCGCGGTGTTCTGCAGTTCGTTCGTTCATGATCGGGTGAACTCGGGGTTCTCGTTCTTTATTGGCGTCTCCGGTTGGTCCCACCGCAACAGCCAGCCGTAGCTTGCAGCCAAGAGGAGCCACAACGAGGCCTGGCTCAGCACCACAAGACTCTGATATGCGGTGAAAAGTGAGGTTGGAACATCGCCTGCCGAGACGATTGTGGGTGTCAGTTGCGGGACAAGAGACACCACGAGGAGGACTGGTGCCAGGCCAGCAGCCACGCTGTGCTCCCGTCGTCCCGTCGAGACTCGGTTGGCGAGAGAAATCGACAGAGCAGCGACTGCAACGCCACCGGCAATCAGGCCGAGATAAAGAAGTATCCGGGGCGTCGTCCCGAGCGCCTGTTCGGCCCCCGGTGCGGTGGGTGGCAGCACGAGCCAGGGCGCTACCGAGAGGGTAAAAAACCCTGTGCCGGCGAGCACGTACAGTTTGCGTTTGCCTCTGCCCGGAAGCGCCGGTTCGAGGAGGTAGTAGGCCACGGCGAGAGCCGTCCCGAGGAAGATACCCCAAAGGACGCCGCCACCGACACTCACCGCCGCCGTTGTCGATTCAAACAGTGTGTGTGTCTGATCGTCACCGTGATCTGAGAGTCGCTCCATATACGCCAGCAGCGGGTTGGTCACGGTGGCAACGAAGAGACCGTAAGCCAGGCCCGCGAGCGTCCCGGCGGCGACACCGCGCTTGCAGTACTTCCAGAACATCAGTGACAGGTGATGCCCGCAGCGTGTCGGAAGTTGTGCATCGCATCGTGAGCCAGTGGCGCCTGCAGGAACAACAGAACGAATCCGATCGAGGCAAGTATCGCGAGTCCGAGTCCTATCTTCGTCGCTGTCAGTTCGCTGTTGGCCTGTGCAACCCTGTCGTGAACTGTTTCGGTAGCAGTCGACATTCTAAATTACGTTTGCACAAAGTCAACCAAAGTTGTAAAACTTTCGTTCCATCTCAAATCAGCTTTCGCGCCGCCCGACCGCGGCGTCGATACGACCAGCCGAAAGCGCAGCGAGAGGGACCCGCTCTCCGTCTGTTTCATCGAGTATCGGCTCTACGACGCCCGTTTCGTCGTCCGACCCGGCGTCGACAATTACCGTATGGACGTCGCGCTTTGCCAGTCTCCGCGCAGCGGTTCTCGTTTCGTCAAGTGGGCTTTCCGCTGCGACGTTTGCCCGTCCGTCAGTGACAAGAACAACGGTGGCCGACGCAGGGTCGGCTCGGTCCAGCAGGTCTGTCGCCGTGCGAAGTCCTGCGGGGAGCGGTGTCCGGTCACCCGTTGGGAGTTCCTTGAGATGGCGAGCAGCCAGCGTGACGCTGTCTGTCGGCGGGAGAAGTACCTCCGCGTCGTCGCCGGCAAACGCGACGAATGCAACCTCGTCTCGCTGCTGGTAGGCGTCTTTTAATAGTTCGAGGACAGTTCCCTTGGCGGCCCGCATCGCGGGACGCATGGACGCACTCGCGTCGACCACGAAGACGACGAGCGCTGCGGCGTCGCTCCGGTGGACCGACTGGCGGAGGTCACGGGATCGGACGGTCGCTTCGCCACGGGCAGCAGCGGCACGGACCGAGGCCGCGGCGTCTATCTGTTGATCCGAATCCGTCCGCCGTGTTCGAACTCTCGGTCCGTCGCCGTCGGCGACTTGCTCTGTCGTCTCGTGGTCTCCCTCACCCCCCGTCTGCCCGGTACGTATCTCCGGTGGCTCGATGTCTGGGGCCGTCCCCGACCCAACGTCGGCCCGGGACTGGCCCGGAAGAAGCGGCGTGTCTTCGGCTTGTTCCACCGGGTGCGCTCCGGTCTGGTCCCTGCCGCTCTCGGACCCGTCACCCGGGGACCCGCCTGGATTCCGACCGGCGTCGGTGGGACTGTTCTCCGGGGATTGGCTCGACGAGGCTGTTGCTGGGGACCCCTCGCTGTTATCTTCGTCCCGTCCCGTCTCCGATTTGTCCCCCTCACCGCCCGTCGGTTCGGTCCTTTCGGGGCGCTCTGTATCCGGTGTCTGTTGTTCACTCTCATCGCCTGGTGACTCCGCAGTATCGTTTTCCGCCGACGCACCGCGCTGCTCCGGAGTTTCCTCGCCCTGTTGGCCCTCCGTGTCTGCCCCTTGTTTATCGAACTGCTCGTCGAGCAACTCTTCGGCGTCAGGGGCATCGTCGAACGGCCGAGACTGGAGCCGGTGTGGAAGCGCGAACGCCGCCGCCTTTCGGATGTCACCCTCGATCACCTTCTGTCGGCCGCCCAGCGCCGCGAAGGTGACCGCAGCGCGGGCCGTCGCAATGTCCCCCCGGTGGCCGTCGACGCCGGCCTCACGGCACAGTTTGGCGATTTCTCTCACGAACTCCTCAGCCAGCACGACGTCTCCGAGCCGATTTCGAGCCTCGAGAAGCTGTCGTCTGTACGCTACTGTCGATTTCTCTGCTGGTCGGTCGGGATCGTCTGGCTCTGAGCGGTCCGTCGCGCGTTCGATAATCTCGACGCGTTTCTCGATGTCACGACAGCCAGTCACTGTTGCCTGGAGGGCAAAGCGGTCACGCAACTGCGGACGGAGCTCCCCTTCCTCGGGGTTCATCGTTCCGACTATCGTGAAGTCTGCGGGGTGTGTGATGCTGACCCCGTCACGCTCGACGCGGTTTATCCCGTCTGCTGCCGCGTCCAGAAGAATATCCACCAGATGGTCGTCGAGGAGATTCACCTCATCGACGTAGAGGATACCCCGGTTCGCGCGGGCGAGCAGTCCAGGGTCGAACGCAAACTCGCCCGAGAGGGCGTCTGCAACCGAGAGCGTTCCGACGACCCGCTCGCGGGTCGCACCCAGGGGCAGTGTGACCAGCGGTACCGACCGCTCGACGGTCGACAGGTCACTGCGCTCCTGGCAGTCGGGACACTGCAACCCGGGTCGGTCCGGCGGACAACCGTACGGACAGCCCTCGACAACGGTCTGTGTGGGAAGGAGGTCGGTCAGCGCGCGCACGGCCGTCGACTTCGCAGTCCCCTTCTCGCCCTGGACGAGGAGCCCGTCCAGTCCGTCGTTTGTGGCAACCGCGAGTAAAGCTGTCTTGAGTTCGTCCTGGCCGACGATTTCCCCGAAAGCGAGCCTGGTGCCCCGGTCGTGCGAAGGATTTTTACATTCGCCGTGTACAACCATAATTGTACTAAAGCAACAAGGGTTTAACAACGTTATGCCAACAATCGGATTATACACAGCGACCGAAAACGAACTCGGAGCTATCCAGCGCGCCGCGACCGACCTCGGTATTGACCTCGTCGTCCGTTCAGAGAGTGATCTCGACGAACAGGCTGCTGTCGACGCCTTTGTCGACGAGCTCACGGCGGCGACAGCGGTCGTGTTCTGGCTGCACGGGGCCGAAGAGAGCATGCCAGGGTACGACCACGCCGTCTCCCGGCTCCACGAGGAGGGGGTGCCACTGGTCGTCAAATCGACCGGCGACGGCTACGCCATCGACGATACCTCCGTTCCTACGGCGGACAGAAAGCGGGTGTACGAGTATCTCGAAAAGGGTGGCACGAGTAACGTCACGAACTGTCTCCGATTCCTCGCGGACGAGTACGGAAAAGGGGACGTGCCGTACGACGACCCGGTGGCACTGCCCACGGAAGGGGTCTACCACCCCGACCACCCCGGCATCACCTACGAGGAGTTGCGCGCCACGTTCGACCCGGAGAGACCGACAGTTGCGATCTGGTTTTACGAATCCCACTGGACACACGAGAACACGCGGTACGTCGATGCACAGGTACGGGCTATCGAGTCACAGGGGGCGAACGCGCTCCCGATCTTCTGTAATCCGGCGACAGAGACCGACGGCCAGTGGAGCGCAGAGCGTGTGACCGAGGAGTGGCTACTCGACGGCGGGGAGCCGGTCGTCGACGCCGTTCTCTCCTCGTTTATGTTCTCACTGTCGATGGACGAACGCGGACGCGACGCCAGCGACGAGGGGGAAGGGGCCACGGATGTCTTTCTCGACCGACTCGGCGTACCTGTCATCCAGACGATAACGACGATGCGCTCGCGCTCCCGATACGAGGGAAGCGACACCGGTGTGATGGGGTTTGAACTCGCACTCTCGGTCGCACTCCCCGAGTTCGACGGCAACGTCATCACCCACCCGATCAGCGGCAAGGAACGAACCGAAGACGAGGCAGACATCGGCAGTGCGCCCAAACAGCACTTCCCGATAGCAGACCGGGTGGACCACGCCGCCCGGTTGGCCGTGAACTGGGCGGAGCTTCGGTACACGCCAAATGAGGACAAACAGGTCGCTGTCGTCTTACACAATTACCCCCCGAGTGACGACGGCATCGGCACCGCGTTCGGACTCGACAGCCCCGAGAGTACAGTCAATCTCCTCGACGAACTCCGGACGCGGGGGTACGACGTCGGTGAGACACGCCCCCAGAGCGGGCAGGCACTCGTCGAACAGCTGACCGCACAGCTCACGCTCGATGACCGCTGGGTCGCACCCGAGGACGTCCGCGAACGAAGCGTCGACACCGTCTCTCCCGAGCAGTACGGCGAGTGGTTTGCCGGCATGGACGAACAGTTCCGGTCAGCGGTCACCGAGGAGTGGGGGAGTCCGCCCGCTCGACCGTTTGCGATTCCGGGCATCGAGTTCGGAAACGTACTCGTCACGGTACAGCCACCCCGTGGGTTCGGCATGGAGCCGTCGAAGGTGTACCACGACTCGAATCTCCAGCCACCACACGATTACGTTGCATTCTACGCGTGGCTCAGGAACGCGTACGAGGCCGACGCGGTCGTCCACCTCGGGACACACGGTAGTCTGGAGTGGCTTCCCGGCAAAACCGTCGGGCTCGGCAAGAAAAGCGCCCCGGACCAGCTGGTCGCGGACCTCCCGAACATCTACCCATACATCATCAACAATCCGGGGGAAGGAACACAGGCCAAGCGACGGTCCTACGCGGCGGTCGTCGACTATCTCACGCCGGTGATGTCAAACGCCGGGACCTACGACGAACTCGCCGAACTCGAAGCGCTGGCCGACCAGTACCGGGAGGCCGGGATGGCTGACGCGCGGACCGACGAGGGCGACCACCTCGAAGCACTCATACGCGAGACGGTCGACGAACTCGACCTCGCGGTCGAACTCGGAATCGAGGGCAGTATCGAGGGGCAAGTGGAGGTCCGTGGTCCGGAGGCGGCGGGAACGACTCTCGCAGAAGGTGGTGTCGATGGCGACGACGTCGGTATCGAGGAACTCGTCGAGCGCGTCCACGAGTACCTGACGGATGTAAAGACCACCCAGATCCGGCTGGGGTTACACACCATGAGCGAACCGCCGGAGAGAGAGCGCCTCGTCGAGTATCTCGTTGCGCTCACGAGGCTGGAAAATCCCGGGAGTCCGAGCCTCCGTGAGAGCGTGGCAGGTGTCCTCGGTGTCGACTACCAGCGGATGCTCGACGAACCCGGAACCTACGACGAGACGCTCGGGATGACGTTCGCAACAGCGGCGGACGAGGTATACGAGACCAGTCTCTCACTCGTTGAAAGGCTCGCCGAGGAGAGCTTCGATATCCCGGCCTCGGAGGCAGCGGCCGAAGCCGACGACGAGCTCAATATGAATCTCCTCGTCGTCGATATCGACCCGCTCGGAGACGCACGTGCCCGCTCGGGCGCACACGACGACCTGCGGGAGGTGCTCTCCTTTATCTGTACGGAGGCGGCACCGCGGGTCCGAGGGGCAGAAGACGAGATCCCTCGGACTGTCGACGCGCTTGCCGGCGAGTACGTCCCACCTGGCGGAAGCGGCGCACCGACACGAGGCGGTGTCGACCTCCTGCCGACAGCGCGGAACTTCTACACGATCGATCCGCGGAAGATCCCCGCCAAGAGTGCCTGGCAGGTCGGCAGCGATGTGGCCGATGGCATCGCAAAGCGCCACCACGACGACGAGGGTGAGTATCCCGAAGAGGTGGGTGTGGTGGCCTGGGGGACACCGACTGTCCGGACACGCGGTGAGACGATTGCACAGGTGCTCGCGCTGATGGGCGTCGAACCCGAGTGGACCGACGCCGGCCGTATCGACGATGTAAATCCGATCCCGCTGACGGAACTGGACCGACCTCGGATCGACGTGACGACACGTGTGTCGGGTCTGTTTCGCGACGCCTTCCCGCAGGCCGCGGGTGTCATCCACGACGCAGTCGATGCCGTCGTCGCACTCGATGAACCCCACGACCGGAACTACGTCAAAAAACACGTCGAAGAGGAGATGGCCCGACTCGAATCCGAGGGGATCGAGACACCGGAGGCGACCGCAAAACACCGTGTCTTCACGACCACACCTGGCGGGTACGGTGCTGGCACCAACAAGGCTGTCGACGAAGGAAACTGGGAGGGGCGGTCTGATCTCGCTGATGTGTACGTGCAGTGGGGTGGGTACGCCCTCGGCAGTCGTGGCAAGGTCTCCGAGGCACACGACGCCTTCGAGCGCCGACTCGCCAGTGTCGACGCGACGGTCAAAATCGAGGACACCGCCGAACAGGACGAGTTCGACAGCTCCGACTGGTACGCATTCCACGGTGGGTTTATCACCGCCGTCTCCGAGATTGCCGGCGAGGAGCCGGCATCGTACGTTGGGGATTCGAGCGACCCGGACAACGTCTCGGTGTACACGAACGAGGAGAAAGTCCGCAAGGCGATGCGGGCACGTGTGCTCAATCCGGAGTGGCTGGCGTCCATGGAAGAACACGGGTACAAGGGCGCGGGTGACCTCTCCTCGACTGTCGACGTGGCGTTGGGGTGGGACGCGACCACCGGTGTCGTCAGTGATACGCTCTGGGAGGAGGTGGCCGATAAATACGCCTTCGACGAGGACCGCCAGGACTGGCTCCGGGAGGTGAACCCGTGGGCACTCGAAAGTATCACCGACAGTCTGCTCGAAGCAATCGAGAGGGGGTTGTGGGATGCAGACCAGCAGACGACGGATCAACTCCGCGATCTTAACCTCCAGGTGGACGGGGATCTCGAAGCGCATGCAGCGAGCGACGACGCTCCGGAGGTGTTGGGGGACGATGACTGAGGAAGGTGGCGTCGGATCCGCCGGATTCGAGGAGTACGCTGATCTCGGCGCGACGACAGAAAACGCGATGGCGATAGCCGAGACGAGTATGGACAGGGTGCGCGAACTGGTGCCCGACGAGACACTCGCAGACCGGATACGACAGAAGGCGGTCCATGCCACCGGAGATCCCGAGTTCCAGCATCTCGTCAGATTCACCGGTGAGACGGATTCGGAACCGGTCCGGAGAGGGGCCAAGGCCGTCGTGTCGGAGCGGCCGATCGTGACTGATATTACGATGGTCAGATCAGGGATTACCGGGCGCGGACACGACTGTCCGATCAGAAAGGCGATCGGAAACGGCGCTGATCTGGCCGCGGAGACCGGCATGACACGCACCGCGGCGTCGGTGCTCGAACTCGATCGGGAGGGGGTGTACGACGATGCGATCGCCGTCGTCGGAAACGCTCCCACGGCGGCCCTGGCGCTTGCGGACTGTATCGAGGACGGGACGAGACCTGCTGTTGTCGTTGCGACGCCGGTGGGTTTCGTCAAGGCTGCGGAGAGTCGGAAGCGGCTCCGTGCGAGCGCGGCCACACACGGTGTTCCGGCCATCACAAACGTCGGTCGCCGCGGCGGGAGTGGGGTGGCAGCAGGCCTGACAAACGAACTCGTCCACGTCGCAAGCGACCTCCGGAACGGGGACCTCGAATCGCTATGAGCGATGGCTACGACCTCGATAGTGGGCCGGACCCTGCGTCTCTCGCCGCCGCAGAGCCCGAACCGGCGTCACTGACCGGGGAAAGTCCGGTGTCGGTTATCGGCATCGGGCCGGGTGATCTTGCCTACCTGACGCCGCGGGGGCGACGCGAGATATCGGCGGCCGACGTCGTCGTCGGATTCGAAACGGTGGTCGAGTTTATCAGTGAGATAACCGATGCTGAACTACTCACCTGTGGGTATCGCGACGAGGCCGAGACGCTCGCCGAGTTCGCCGGACGCCTCGAGGACGGACAGTCCGGGGTGGCGGTGCTGATGGGCGACCCGAACCACTCCGGTTACCAGTTTGTGGGGAAGGTAGCTGCTGCTGTCGGACCGCCTGTCCGGGTGATCCCGGGTATCTCCGCGGTCCAGATTGCCGCAAGCAGAGCACGAACCCCGCTGGAGGAAACAACCTTTGTAACACTACACAAAAGCGGTGATCTGAGCGACGACCTCGACCGTCTCCGCGATGCTGGCGGACAGCGGAATCTGCTCGTGTTGCCCCGTCCCTACGACTGGATGCCGGAGGATATCGCGGCGGAACTGGTCGGTACCGGCGTCTCACCATCGCTTGAAACACTCGTGTTGGAACGGTTGACACACACGGATGAGAGTATCGCGCGACAACCGTTGGGCGAACTTGCGGCCGAAACACGCCAAACAGGGCCTGATGGATCGTTGTTTTCGGACCTCTCGGTGCTGGCTATAAAAACCAGGTCTATCGAGTAGCATATCTCTCAAAGCTATGCCAAAAGCTATTTTACCGGTCACTCACATCACTAGAACAACCCAACTTGGGCTAACTACAATCAACTTGAAAAGCGGGAACCTATGCAAACTGAATCAATCCTTCTCATTGGCCGGAATACCGGGAACGCACAGGAAGTGTTCGAAACGCACGCGGCCCGATTGCGGCAGCGTCGGGCTGTTGACAGGGTTGTCGTCGGAACGTACGACACCGAGCCAGTACGCGAACTGCAGGACACACTCCAGGGGATGAGTGCAGACACTGTGTATGCGGTACCGATGTTCTTTGCACACCGTCACGAGACGACCAGTGGTGTCCCTGCTGTGCTGTCGTACGTTTCCGGGGACGTTGCCTACTGTGAACCACCCGGAAACAGTCCAGCCATCACCGGGGTCATCCAGGACCGCGCGTCGAATCACGTCCCGCCCGGACCGGAGCAGTCACTCGTTCTCGTCGGCTTCGGGAGTAATTCGAGGCCATACGACAGAAAGACGACCGAATACCACGCCGCACGCCTTCGCGAACAGTCCAGGTATGGGGAGGTTGTCCCCTGCTATCTCCTCCAGAATCCAGCGGTTGAGTGTGTTCGGTACAACGTCAACGGAAAAAGAACCGTTGCGGTTCCGCTTTTTTTCACCAGATCAGCGCCAACGGCGGACACAATCCCGGAGAAACTCGAACTCGAGAGAGGAGGGATCGAGTATACGGCCCCGCTCGGGCCACATCCGCGGGTCACAGACGCCATCGAGGCAGAGATCGAAAAACAGCGCACGCTTGGGCCAGGGGATGACACCCCCGGGAGCACCTTCGAGGCTCAGCTCACTCAAGCACAGAATCCGGTTGCGACTGACGGTGAGGGACTGGACTGATCTGCCAGACGGTGTACTACTGCCGGTGGTGTCAAACAGCCCGAACAGTATTAGCATCTGGTCATCGGAGGGCCCGGGTATCTAAGATCGGTGAGGGGTCCGTCTGCGAGGGGGCCGGATTCAACGGCGACCCTGTCGCCGGGTGGGCTGTTCGAGTACGTCTGATAGCCACTGTTTGTCGAGATGCTCGACCAGTTTTCTGGCGTCTGCATACGGGGACGACGGCTCGCGTGCATACGGCGCGGGGGGGTTGCCTGATTGCACAGACGGTTGGGTATCTGCGTGCTCGAAGACAGATTCGAGAAAGGCCACGCGGATACAGTCGTTCCCGAACAGGCCGTGGAGATACGTCCCGAGCACGTGGCCCGTCGTGGCACTTTGCTCACCGAGGGGTTGCTCGACCGGTTCGAGCGTCGACGTCTGGCCCATGTGTATCTCGTAGCCCGAGACGGTTCCGGTCGCACCGTTGATAGGGCCTGTCCCCGTCACATCCGTGGTAGTCTGCTGGACGCGTTTTTCGGTCTTGAACCGTGTTTCGACCGGCAACAGGCCCAAACCCTGCACTGTCTCTCGCTGGTCTGTCGATTCGATGCCGGCGTTGGTTATCCGCTCACCGAGCAGTTGGTAGCCGCCACAGATGCCGATAATCGGTCCCGAAAACGCCGTGAGAGCGTCGTCAAATCCGGCGTTTCGAAGCGCCAACAGGTCGTCGACGGTGTTTTTTGTTCCCGGAATCACGACGGCATCGATACCCGCAAGCGTCGAATCAAGGGGACGGTATGAGACACGAACACCGGGTGTGCGTGACAGGGGCTGGGTGTCGGTGAAATTCGAGATGTGGGGCAGTCGCGGAATTCCGATTGTGACACTCGCGCCTGCCGGTACCCCGTCATCGTCCCCATCGACACCCTGTTTGCCCGCTGGCGGGAGGGAGAGACTGTCCTCGGCCGGCAGTCCCGGATCGTCGTAAGGTAACACACCAACAACGGGAACGCCGGTCCGTGTTTCGAGTTCGTCGATCCCCGGTTCGAGTAGTGAACGGTCGCCCCGGAACTTCGTGATCGCGATCCCCTCGACCCGACATCGGACCGGCTCGGGCAGGAGTTCGAGTGTGCCATAGAGGCTGGCGAAGACGCCGCCGCGCTCGATATCACCGAGAAGCAAAATCGAGGCGTCGCTGAACTTGGCAGTCTCGATGTTCGCTATGTCCCTGTCGTGGAGATTGATTTCCGCAATACCGCCAGCCCCTTCCGCGATGACGACATCGTGGTCTGCAGCCACTCGCTCGTAGGCCGCGCCGGCCGCGCGACGAGCGGACTCCCAGTGTTGCTCGTAGTAGGTTTCGGCATCGTAATGGCCAACAGCGTTCCCGTCGATGACGAGTTGGCTCTCACCGTCACCGCGGGGTTTCAACAGGATTGGATTGAGGTCCGTCGTCGGCGCAATCGAGGCTGCCCTGGCCTGGACGAACTGCGACACGCCGATCTCACCCCAGTCACCGTCTGGATCGAGGACAGCCCGGGCGTTGTTGCTCATGTTCTGTGCTTTGAACGGTGTGACTGACACCCCTTCACGGGCCAGTAACCGACAGAGGCCAGCGACGACTGTGCTCTTGCCCACGTGGCTTGCCGTTCCTGCGACGAGGAGCGTTTCGGTCATCGGTACTCGGTCCTCTCTCCGGTGTCCGGTCCGGTCTGGAAGGGATGGGGATCCTCTCGAACCTGGCTCACGAGGGTGAGGCGCTCGCAGCCGTTGGGTTCTGTCTCAGCCATCATATCTCTCGACACTCTCCAGGAACGAATCGAATGCGCCACTTTCCGCGTGGACGTGTGTATATGTTCCGACCGTCGCGTACTCGACCAGACCGTCCTGGTCGCCGTTGATCCCCTCGCCCCGGGTAACGTCGAAGGCGAACTGTGCATCCCTGCCGGGACGAGCAGAGGAGTAGTGAAACTCGTGGCCACGTAGTTGCTCACCGGCTTTGGCTGTCGGGCAGTCAGTTCTGGCCTGGAGTTCGACGTGGTCCAGTGCCTGGTACCGCTCGTGCATCTCGATGTCGGCCGGCAGGATACCGGCCATCGGGTAGCTGTCGCCGTCGGTCGTCGTCAGGGATTCCCCGAGCGCCATCAGCCCGCCACATTCTCCGAAGATCGGCAACCCGTCGGGTGCTCGTTTTGCAAGTGTCGACAGTGCAGGGCTTTCTTCAAGTGCGCCGGCGAACCGCTCCGGATAGCCGCCGGGAAGATAGACGCCGTCACAGTCGGGGAGTGGGTCGCCCGCGATAGGTGAGAAGGTGACAGGTTCGGCCCGCGCCCGGAGTCGCCGTACACTCCCGGGATACCGGAATGCAAACGCCGGGTCGTCGGCAACCGCGATGCGCTTGCCCGTCGGTTCTGGCTCTCTGTCCTGTGGTGGAGACCAGGACGGACTCCGGGCGACTGAGAGTAACTGCTCGGTCCGGATCGGTTCTGCCGCTTTCTCCAGTGATCGTTCGGGAACCGCTGATTCCCGCCCGAGATGGAGTCCGAGATGTCGCTCCGGGATCTCCAGGTCCGCATCCGGTGGGATCCGACCCAGGTACGTGAGTTCCTTGGGGAGTGCCTCACGGATGCCGTTCTCGTGGCGGCCGCCATGACAGCGTTGTGCGAGAACACCGACGACATCCACGTCGTCATCGACACGCTCGGCGAACTGCCGGAACCCGAGCGCCGTCGCGGCGACGCTTTCCATCCCCGCGGATGCGTCGACAACGAGGACGACGGGCAGGTCCAGTTCTGTGGCAACCCTGGCTGTGCTGACAGTCCCATCGTACAGCCCCATCATCCCTTCGACGACACGGAGGTCCCCGTCGTCACGCTCGTATGTGCGACGGATGCCCTCTGTTCCCTGTAACCACGGGTCGAGCGTCCGGGACGGAGCAGCAGCGACAGCGTCGTGATGGCTCGGATCGATAAAATCTGGCCCTGCTTTGGCCGGCAGTGGCTTCAACCCTGCCTGTTCAACCGCCCGCAAGACCGCAAGTGTGGCAACGGTCTTTCCAACGCCAGAACTGGTCCCGGCGATTACAACCCCCTGCATGGGCCCCTCTTCGTCCGGGCCGTCTCTATCAGCGTCAGGACTCACCACTGTTTCTCACCTGTTATACCAACTGTCGATATAGTGTAGTTGCCCACAAAACAACCTAGATTGGGATAAGTAAATAATTATTGTTCCGTGTGGCCTGGCCGTACGATCGTTTATAAAATCAGGTACCGGATAACCAAATCACGTTGTTTTAGAGGCGTCGTCTGAGATCCTCCCACGGAAACGGAGATTCGCCGTCGCGTTGGACGGTGACCTGCGTTTCGGGCTCTGCCAGTGCGATTCCGGGAACAGAGGTTTCGAGGACCTGCCCGAGGCTCGTATATTGGATGACCGTCCTGGCTGCATTATTCTCGGCCCGCCGTGGTCGGGGTCCCGTTGCATGACTACTCATACTGTTGGCTGTACGTCTTTCAAGAATTTCGCCACCACGTGGCGAATATCGTAGCTCAGTTACAGCCAACAGTATCACCTGCTCGGGCGTCGATGTGCTCCTCGGTGGGTTCTTCGGGTCGGTCACCCTCCAGCACCGGCTTGCGGTACTTCCGACAGCAGATGAGGTGATACTGGAGTTGTGGACATTGGTGTGTTCTCTATCGGACCCACGAGGCATCCCCAGGAGGGAGAAACCACTCACCGGACGAGATTGTGCAAGCAGCCGTGGCTGCGAACGTGGGGGAAGTTCACAGTTGTCGACTTCGGCCACACCTGATACTAACGGCTATAAGCCCATGAGCAATTTCGACCCCCCGTGGGGTCGAATATGCTCACGAAGTTATAGCCGTCAGTATGAAGAGCTGTCTCGTTATCTGTACAGTAACTCGGAAAGGGGCACAGACGCGTCCAGCACCCCCGGTTCTTATGTGCTGTCGGACAGCGTACCAATATACCCTTATTTGTT
>JAQCMX010000077.1 GCA_028274885.1 Haloarculaceae archaeon | reverse complement strand
GTTTAGGTCTCCTCGACGTGACGCACCTGGCTGGCGATCCCCCGGGTGCTCTCGACCATCTCGGGGCCAGACATCCGGGCCCGTCCCACGGCAAAGGCTCTGGGACCCTCGATCACGACCTCGTCGCCTACGCGGATCGACTCGTCTGCGTCCACGATGCCGGGTGCGAGGACCGAGCCGTGGGGGACGAACGCGTCGATTTCGATCCGTTTGGTCCGAGTCGACGACTCGACCCACTCTCTGCCCCCTGCGATGGTGAGTGCGAGCAGCCCGTACTGTGGAACGAGCATCGCCAACTGTTTGCCCTCTCCGGAGAGTGCGCGCAATTTTGGGTACTGGCTCTCGACGCGCAGGTCGTCGAATAGCTCGTCTCCAGCACCCTCGCCAAACTGGTAGTCCGCGATCGCGCGGATGGTGTTTTGCTGGCGCTCGCGCTTGCTGTATTTGAGTTCCCCCGAGAGTGTCGAGGCGAGATTCGACAACGAATCTGTCGTGGTCGGATGCTCGACCGCGGTGTACTCGACGGAGATGTCAAGGCGATCCTCGACCCCGGCCAGCACGTCCCGGTAGCCCTCGCCTGTCACGTGGGCCACGACCCGCGGGTACTCGTTACGTTCGAGATACGCCGTCAGGACGTCGGTGACGAATTCGATCTCCGACGCAGTCCAGTTTCCCGTCACCGCTGTGTCGTAGTGTTGTGCCGGGTAGGTTAGCTCCAGTTCCTGTGGCACCACCCCAATGGGCGAGGTCATCGAGACAATGTGGCCACGGAACTGGACGGAATCGTGAAACTGCCCGTGACTCTGGGACTCGCTGTAGGGTTTGCGTGCCGAACAGGGCACCAGCACCAGCGGCCTGTCGAACCGGCAGTTGTACCGTCCGGTGACTCTGTCGGCGAAACGCTGAATCTCGATTCGTCGCAGGCTGTCGTCTGTCGCCGCCGTGAGTTCGCCCCGACGTAACACCGGGGTCCGCTGCTCGAGATAGGCGTACTGCTGGTCGAGGCGTCTGAACGTGGCTGTCAACCACTGTTCGTGACGGGCCTGCCCCTCGATGTAATCTCTGAGCCGCCCCGCACGGATACGCTCACGGACCCTGGCCAACTCTGCCTCGAGAGCGTTTTGATTGTGGGCCACACACTCTCGAGGCCCGAACTCCTCGCGCGGGGTCTGGCAGGCCGGACAGGCACACGGAAGCTCCGTGAGATCCTCGAGAAAGAACTCGCCGTCGCTCGTGAGATACTTTCCTTGGGTCCCTTTGATGGCTGCCCGGTCCGAGTCGACGAGGTCGACCCCGGAATACGCAAGTGTGGCCGCGTTTCCGGGGGTTGCGATCCCCGGCATGTAGAGTGCGGTGTCGCCCGGAATTGCGTCGCGCGTCTGGACGATCCCCTCTACAAACGCCGCTGCGTGGTCTGTGAGTTCCTGCGCGTTCGAAAGGACGTAAGCATCCACTGGCTCCACGCTTGCGGTCTTAGAGGAGACGACAGCAGCACTCGGATAGTCCACGTCCGGATACTCGACGCTAAAGGACTCAGCGACCTCTTCGGGTGTCCCACCCGGCAGTGCGCGGTGGGGAAGAACCGTCAGGGCTGTCTCGTCGCCGTCGGGAACGCTGCGGTCCTCGACCCATTTACTTCCCCCATCGCGGAGCACGTCGTCCACGAGCCCTGGTGTCCAAACCGGGTCGGGAAAGCGCAACTCCCCGATCCGTGCGGCCCCATCGCGCTCGTGGATCTCGAAGTACTCGGTCATGCACTTCCGTCAGCCATGCGTGGTCAACTATCTTGCGTGTCAGGGTTCTCAACAGTTGGTATTATGTATAGCGCAGTCGTGACTCAGGTGTACAGTATGACACAGCTCGAAACGATCCAGTCGATGATCGGGGACTCGATGCCTGCGGATTGGATTCCCTTTGCCGACATGGGCACCTGGACCTACCGCGACGACGTGAAGCTCCGTCTTCAGCGCCACGAGCAACTCAACAACAATCTACAGACACAGTGGACCCAGCACCTCCAGGGAAACAGCCAGAACTTCAGCTATCTCGTGTACTACGGGGACTCCCCGGTGGAGTACCATACGATCGCCAGTGTCGACAACTTCCGTGCTCATATTCCAATGCCTCGCCAGCCGTCGGGCCCGAACCAGCCGTATACCATCTCCCAGTATCAGGCCACCCTGGGACGGATCATCACCGGCGACGAGGACATGTTCCAGTCGTACCTGAAAAACACTGGCGTCCAGATCAGGTGAGAGTCAAGTTCGGCCGGACTCAGATGGGGGTCGACACCAGATAAGCGACCGGCGACGCGACCGAGTGAGCCGGATAGTCGACAGACTCGTTCACGCGTCGTCCGGCGGGGCCAACTCCACCAGTGTCAGGTCGCGATCCAGGTGACAGTACTCGTGGGGTGGATCCCCGGTGATGTTCTCGATGCGGTAGGTTCCCTCCATATCTGCACCCGCTGGCTCGCAGTACTCGTGGCTCGGACATTCGGTGTACGGACAGGAGCCCGGGAGCGAGGCCTTGCTCCCCGCGTATGCGTCTGTGCTTGCGACGTTGGCCTGGATCCTTGCAGGCTCGACTTCGACGGCAGTCACGCCGGTGTCGTGGACACCGCACTCGAGCGTACTCGCGCCGTCGCGAACATCGGTAACGCGATACTTCCGGCCCTCGGTGAGGTTGAGACACTGATTGCGGTAGGGACATCCCGCGCAGGCTGTCGCCTCGCCCTCGTACGTGAATTCGACACCCTCCTCCGCAAGCCGAGTCCCGATGAGCGTCACCTGAGCCATCAGGCGCCTCTAGGAACTGGCGCGGATTAACACTGCTGGCCCGGACTGGCCAGACCGGCAGGCTTTTTCTGACGAGTCGAGGACAGTCTTGTATGACCGATCGTGGCCCACTGGAGGCCGTCTCACCGCTCGATGGACGTTACGCCCGGTACACCGAACCCCTCGTCCCATACGCCAGTGAGAGCGCACTCATGCGTGCCAGAACCAGGGTGGAAGTCCAGTATCTGATAGCGCTTGCCGATCTGGACACGACCGGACTGTCGATCGGGGCGACAGAACGCGAGCAACTGCGTAGCCTCGTTCGCTCGTTCGACACCGAGGACGCCCGGATGGTCAAGCAACTCGAGACCGAGGGCTACGGGGACTATCCGGCCACGAACCACGATGTGAAAGCGATCGAGTATTTCATCCGCGAGTCTATCGACCAGCTCGACTGTGGCGAGTGGATTCACTTCGCGCTCACCAGTGAGGACGTGAACACCCTCGCGTACAGATTGCTCCTCAAGCCCGCAGTCACCGACGTCTTGCTCCCGGAACTCCGCTCGCTCAGAGACACACTCGCCGAGATGGCACGCTCGTACCGCGATGTCGCGATGCTTGGCCGCACCCACGGCCAACCTGCGACCCCGACAACGTTTGGAAAAGAGATGGCCATCTATGCGTCACGACTCGGACGGCAAACCGGTCGTATCGAACGGGCTGGGAACCACCTTTCCGGGAAACTCGCCGGCGCGAGTGGCACCTACGCCGCGCACACTGTTGCCTACCCGGAGATAGACTGGCAGACCTTTGCCGAGGAATTCGTCACCGGTCTCGGCCTGGAACACGAGCCCCTGACCACGCAGGTAAACCCCTGTGACGACCTCGCGGAACTTTTCGATACGCTCCGTGGCGCGAACAACGTCGTGCTCGATCTGGACCGGGACGTGTGGCTCTACGTCTCCGATAGGTATCTCGGACAGGAAACCGTTGCGGGCGAAACGGGTTCCTCGACTATGCCCCACAAGATAAATCCCATCGACTTCGAAAACAGTGAGGGAAACCTCGCGAAGGCGAACTCGGATCTTGGCTTCCTCGGGGAGTATATCACGACCTCACGGCTCCAGCGTGACCTCTCTGACTCGACGGTCAAACGCAACGTTGGCGGGGCCTTTGCCCACTGTCTGATCGGCTACTCGAAAGCCAGCCAGGGGCTCGAAAAGGTCGTGCCGAACGAACAGGTGATGCGACAGGAACTCGAGGAAACCCCCGAGATTATCGGCGAGGCGGTCCAGACGATCCTCCGCCGGGAAGGACACCCCGACGCCTACGAGCGCGTCAGGGAGCTCACGCGCGGCCAAACGGTTACCCTCGATGACTTTCGGGATCTTTTCGCCGAACTCGATATCCCGGCGGACGTCCGTGAGGAGCTTCAGGCGCTACAGCCGACGACATACCTCGGGATGGCAAACCAGCTCGTCGAGAACTTAGAGCAGTCTGGGTCGAACTCTTTGGATACGCGGTGACCCAACCGTCGCCGCTTCCAACCCCCCGCGCCCGCCGGACCCGAACCCAGTCGTCCACCCGGTACGGATTCGAAAGGGTCCCGCGACCGCGTCGGTTCAGAGCAGGGTCTCGATGGTCTCGCTGACCGCGTCGGCGGCCCGCCCGATTGCCGCTTTCCTGACATACTCGCGCTGTGAGTGTGCGACCGGTCCGTGCTCGTCGGCCAGTACGCCGGGTCCGAAGATCACGGTGGGTGCGTCGTCCGCAAAGTAGGCCGCCTCAGCCGCGGCCCCGAACGCTCGGATCTCACCACCGCTTGTGGCTGCCAGCGTCTCGACCAGTCGCGCCGATCGATCCGTCGCAAACGCGGACGGCCAGGGCTGGTCCGGACGAAGCGCCTGGACTCTCACCCCGTAGTCGCCAGGCAGCCACGGGGTTATGTGCTCCTGGAGTTCGTCCAGGAACTCGCCGCGGCCTTCCGGGGGAATCGTCCGGCGGTCGAACCCGATCCGGCAGGTGGCTGGCACCTGATTGATCGCATCCCCGCCCTCGATCGTGGTTGGCGTCAGCGTCGGCCACCCGAGTAGATCGTGCTCGCCGGGCCCGCGCTCGTCGTCGTAGCTTTCCATCGCCTGGAGAATCGGCGCGACAGCCCGGATTGCATTCGCACCCTCGCCTGGGGCGCTTGCATGGGCGCTCTCCCCGCTGATCGTTACGACGCCCTCGAACTGCCCGCGGGCGGCCACGCAGACGTCGAGTCCTGTTGGCTCCCCGACAATGTAGCCCTCCGCCTGGAGCGTCTCGCCGAGGTGAGCCCCCCCGACCTGTGTGGTTTCCTCGTTCGGTGTCACCGCCAGGGTGAGCTGTCCATGCTCCAACTCAGCCTGTAGGAAGGCCCCAAGCAGTGCTGCCAGGGGACCCTTTGCGTCACACGCCCCCCTACCGCGGACGAGATCCCCCTCGTCTTCGAACGGGACGTGTGGCGATACCGTATCCATATGGGTATTGAGAACGATATGTTCCCCGTTACCGAACCCCCGTGTGGCCAGAATGTTGCCTTCGCTGTCGACGGTGGGCACACACCCGGCGGATCGGAGTGTTTCGGTCAGCAGTGAGCGCATCGCGTCCCCGTCGTCGTGGGAGGGTGTTTCGACCGCCTCCCGGTGAAAGGCGACGGGATCGAACGGCATTGTGTCTGTCATTTGTAATATCGTGATCGTAACGACCGTTTCAAACGTTGGGATGACGACGATCGGCACGACCCGGCGGATCGTGGCGTCTTGCACCTGTCTGATGGGTGAGTTCCCCCGTCAGTCGGGGGTTGCGCCCTCGAAGTAAAACTCATAGAGATAGATAGATATCGACGGCATTTTAACTTTGAGTTCGAGTATGCCGGTCCGTCCGGTGAGACATACCGTTGTAAGGCAGTCCGACCCCCCGGAGGGCGCCGCCGGGATGAGGGTACGAGCTGTGATTACGGTTCATCTCCGAGTCCGGTCGCATCTGTCGGGGTCGACTCCACACGCATCACGTCCTCGAGTGTCTCGCGACGCCGGACGACAGTTGCCTCGCTGTCCTCGATAGCGACCTCTGCCGGGCGCGGCTGGGAGTGAAACTGGTTTGCCAGTTCGTATCCGTATGCGCCCGCGTTCCCGATAGCGAGGATGTCACCGCGTCCCGGGCGCGCGATCGGCCGATCCGTGCAGAACACGTCCGCACTCGTACAGCAGGGACCGCCGACAGAGACCGGTTCGTTCTCGCGGCCGGGTTCTGTCACGTTCCGGATCGGGTGATAGGAGTCGAACATCGCCGGCCGGATCAGCGTCGCGAGCGATGCATCCACGCCCACCACCGTCGACGTTGGCGTCTCCTTGACCGTGTTCACCCGCGTGAGGATGCACTCGGCGTCTGCGACGACGTACCGTCCCGGTTCGAGCGACAACCGGGCGTCGAGATCCGCCGTGGCCTCGCGAACGCGGTCCGCGACGACATCCAGGTCGAGCGGTTCGACATCCTCGCGGTACGGGACACCGAACCCGCCACCGACGTCAACGAACTCGAAGGACAGCCCTGCGGTGGCTGCTGTCTCACCGGCGATATCTGCGACGGTGGCGATCGCGCGACAGTGGTCATCGAGGTCTCCGGTCAGCACACCGCTCCCGACATGGGCGTGGATCCCGACGAGGTCGAAAGACCTGGCAACCTCCGCTGCAACCGCCGGGACCTCCCTGGCGTGTATGCCAAACTTCGCGTCCTTGCCTGTGGCGACTTTCTCGTGGTGACCGGTTCCGATACCCGGGTTGACGCGGATAGCAACCCGACCATCGTAGCCCCGGTCCTCGAGGCGATCGAAGGTGTCTCTCGCCCCGGCGGTGATCGTCAGCCCGGGGTTTTCAGCCCCCAACTCGACCGCGAAGTCGAGGTCCTGTGCCGGGGGATTGACAGCCGTATACTGAAGCGTGTTCGGATCGGCCCCCGCTGCGATCGCGCGCCGGAGTTCCCCCCGTGCTGCACACTCGATGTCGGCCCCCGAGTCCAGCAGCGTAGCGAGGACCGCCCGCCCGGTGTGGGCTTTGGCGGCGTACATGACGTGGGCGTCGGGAAACGCCGCCGCGAACCGCTCGTAGTTTTCCCGTACCCTGTCCAGATCCAGCACATAAAGGGGTGTGCCGTGTGTCTCGGCGAGGGTTCGAAGCCTGTTTTGATCCCAGTCGGCGAGCCGTCGCACCGGCGGCGAGTCTGCTGTCATCCTCACTCCTCGTTTGCCGGCAGCGTTATTTTGGCTCCGTCGGCGTACACTGTTGGCTCCGTGACCACCCCGTCGAGATGGATGGGGGCCTGGACATCGCCCCCGATTCCGTGGTCGTCGCCGATTGCCAGGTGTACCGTTCCGCCGGCTTTCTCGTCGAGCAGCACCGATCCGACGAGATCGGTCACTGCGACGTTGGTTCCGATGCCCAACTCCGCGAAATTGTACGCTGCGTCGCCGACATCGGCTGCTGCGGTCTCGATTTGCTCGCGAACCCTGTCGTCGTCAATCGCTGTCACCTGGCCGTTCTCGACCGTCCACTCGATCGTCTGGTCCGTCTCGAGCCGGCCGTACGGTCGCATGGTCCCGTCGATCACGACGGTTCCATCTGCCGTTTGCGGGCTCACAAACACCTCGCCGGCCGGCAGGTTCGAGAACGTTCCGGGCTCGTGGACGATCCCCGTATCCTCCAGCCACCCGCGATCACCGACTGAAAACGTGATATCGGTTCCCTGTGGGGAGGTAACGCGGATCTCCTCGGCGTCTCTGACCTGCCCGTGTACCGTCGTACACGCCTCACGGATCCGCTCGTAGTCGGCGTCCAGTCCCATCAGAAACACCCCGTCCGTGATCCCCGGAAGCGTCGCCATCCGGGCCCCGGCAGCGGTCGCGTCCGTCCGAGCGTTCGTGTGACTCAGGCTTTTTGTGGTCGGTGCGAGTACGACATCACCAGCACACATCGCATCCGTCACAGCGGTTGGTGGCTCCTCACCGTGCTGGTCCCCAGGAGGGTAGCGTACCAGTACAGCGTCGTCCGTTATCCCGGCTGCGACCGTGTACAGCGCCTCGGCGATCGCTTTGCGCTCGTCGTCGGTGACGATCACACACGACTCGGACGGCTGGAGGTTCATACACTGTTCGACCGCGGTTTTTGCCGGCGCTTGCAACGAGGAATTGTTCATACGCGGTGTTCGGTCGGAGACCGGATAGATGTTTCTCCCTCGGACCGGCGGCGGCCACTTCCATGCCCGCTCACCGCGGAGACTGTCGCTCTCGTGGCCGGAGCAGATCGGACCGACTCAATCGTCGGGTTGCTCCAGCACAGACTGCGAGAGCCGGTCCCTGACCTGGGGCGGAATATCTTCCATGTCGATCCTGGAGGGGGTAGAACTCGCCTGTGGGCCAGAACCGCCGTCCTCGGGGCTGGCAGCCGCGACACTCGGATCGAAGAGTTGGAGGGCAGTGTGTATCGTCGACCAGTTATCGTTCTCTGCGGCATCTCTGAGACTTCTCGTGGGTGCAGAGAGCATCTCCGAAACGATGGCATCTGCCATCGACTCGACGACCGCTTCCTCGTTTCCGTCCAGATCCAGCTTCTCCAGGGCCGTTTCGAGTTCTCTCGATTTGACCCGCTCTGCGGATTCGTACATGGCGGAGATCACGGTGTCGGCCCGCTGGCGCTTGTACTGTGCCAGCAACCGCTCGAACTCCTCGGTGACAATCTCGTCGACCTCCTGTGCTGCGTTCCTGCGCATCAGTCTTGTCTTCTGAGTCACGGATTCGAGTTCGTCGAGATCGTACAACGTGAGATGATCGAATTCGTCCACCGCCGATGAGATGTCCCGAGGCTGGGCGATATCGATGACGAACGTCTCGCCTGCGGCGGCGAAAGCCTCCTTGTGAAGAATCGTGTCCGAACTGCCGGTGGCAGAGATCACGATCTCGGCCTCGACTATCCGCTGTGAGATCGACGCAAGATCCTCGACAACGAGTTCGGTGTCCGTGGGTTGGATTGTCTTGACGATCCGCCGGGCCCGCGACGGGGTCCGGTTGGCCACGACGAGTCGCTCGGCCCTGTCGACGATCCGCTTCGCTGCGATGGTCCCCATCTCACCCGCCCCGATGACGATCACAGTCGTATCTTCGAGCCCGTGCTTTTCATCGGCCAGTCGCACCGCCGCGCTGGCCAGCGAGACGACACCCTCGTTGATCGCCGTTTCGGTGCGTGCTCGTTCACCAACTCTGATGGCTTTTGTGAGGCCTTCCTCGAGCAGCGGTCCGATCCCACCGGTCTCGCGTGCAGTCTCGAACGCGTCCCGGAGTTGTCCGAGAATCTGATCCTCGCCCAGGACGAGCGACTCGAGGCCGGCCCCCACCCGTAACAGGTGGCGGAGACTCCCCTCGTGATCAAGTTCCCGGATCAGTTCATCCGATGTCTCCCCCGTCCACTCCCCAAGGACATCCCGGCCTGCCTCCTCGTCTCCGGTGACGACGTACCCTTCCACACGGTTGCAGGTCTGGATGGCAAACGCCTCCTCGACAGCAGGACGTGCGAGCAATCTTTCGACCGCTTCTCGCTCGGACTCGTGGGTTGCCGTCTCGAGCTGGTCGAGCGTTGCCTTGTCGTGAGCGATGCTCACACCGGAGATAATCCCATCCATTGTCATTGGAAACCACTCACTTCATCGGAGAGCATGTCTCTTGCTATATGCTGTGGATTCTTACTGCTCGTATCTAAAGCCTTCCAAACCGCCTCGCTGTCGACCACCCGCCGGAGAGCCTCGCGTCGCTGTGTCTGTGGCAGTTCCCGCTCCTGTAGTTCCCGCCGCAGGTCGCCGGTCAGTCTGGCCATCTCGCCGGCTCCCTCTATCACTGTCTCGAGTTCCCGCCGCAGGTATCGACTCAGTGCGGGGCTGTGGCCCCCCGTGCTGACAGAGACCACGACGGGATCTGCCCGCACTGTTGCCGGGACCGAAACGCCGCCGGGTTCCGGTTTGCTGTCCGCGCGGTTGAGAAGAACATCGCGGTCGCGTGCGACCCTGGCGACAGCGTCGTTTACCGCCCCGTCGTCGGTTGCAGCGACGACCAGTTCCGGCTCGACCTGTTCGAACCAGTCCCGAACTTCCTCCGGTCCGGGAGCTGCTCTGATGAGTCTGGCGTCCCCGAACTCGCGCTCTGCAAACTCCGGACTGATTACGACTACCTCGCCCTCACGGTCGAACAACCGTGACCTGCGGGCCGCTACGGGCCCACCACCAAAGAGGAGGATTGACTTGCCCGTGAAATCGTGGACAAGCGGGATCATCTGTTGTACTTATTCGTTGGCCACCACTCTTAAACGATTCGACAGCCCTCCGTGAATAAGAACGAACGCTGTTCGGTAGGAAATTGCTGATGGGATCTTTCATCAAGGGGAGAGGACAGAAACCACTCATAGCGACTATTGCGAGTCTGTACCGCCTCCACGGATCAAAACGGCTGTTTCACGCCATGACACAGCACTATCTGTGACGTGGCCACGAAAACTACCGTTATAATCAGTATCAGTGATACGGTCGGTTGTAACGATTTACCGGTAATTCGCCGAACGTTCCGGCGAATTCCGGAACTGAATTACAACCGACCGTATGACTTCCTGCACACGACTGAACTCCTGTCTCTTACCCACAAATCGAGCTACTGCCGAGATCACCGCCCGACTCACTCCTCGCATCGATCTTCTGAGTATAGAGTGAGATCGTGCTGACAGGTCACAGGTTTCAGAAGGACAAGACGACCCTTCTGCCGTCGTGAAACACTATCCTTTTGCCTCTCCTGCCGGTAAGCGAGAGTAATAATGGGCCGACGAAAGAAAATCGTACAGGAATGCGAGGAGCTGATGAACGATCCGGAGAACATCCGTAATATTGCGATCGCGGCACACGTCGACCACGGCAAAACCACACTGACCGACAATCTGCTTGCTGGCGCGGGTATGATCGCCGACGAGAGCGCAGGCGAACAGTTGGCAATGGACACGGAGGAAGACGAGCAGGAACGAGGGATTACGATCGACGCGGCCAACGTCTCGATGACCCACGAGTATGAAGGGACCAACCATCTCATCAATCTCATCGACACCCCGGGGCACGTCGACTTCGGTGGCGACGTGACGCGTGCGATGCGCGCTGTCGACGGCGCGATGGTGGTCGTCGACGCTGTCGAGGGGGCCATGCCCCAGACCGAAACCGTGCTCCGCCAGGCGCTTCGCGAGGGCGTTAAGCCGACACTTTTTATCAACAAGGTTGACCGTCTCATCTCCGAACTCCAGGAAGGACCGGAGGAGATGCAAAAGCGCATGACAGCCGTCATCCGCGATGTGAACGATCTCATCCGCGGCATGACCGAGGAGATGGACGACATCACCGAGGACTGGACTGTTTCTGTCGAGGACGGTACCGTCGGCTTTGGCTCTGCGCTTTATAAGTGGGGTGTCTCGCTGCCCTCGATGCAGCGCACCGGGATGGATTTCGGCGATATCATCGATCTCGAGCAGGCTGGCAAGCGCCAGGAACTCACCGAGCGAACCCCCCTGTCGGACGTCGTGCTCGATATGGTTTGTGAACACTTTCCAAACCCTGTCGACGCTCAGCCCCGTCGTATTCCCCGTATCTGGCGCGGTGACGCCGACTCGGAACTCGCCGAACAGATGGAACTCGTCGACGAGGACGGCGAGGTTGTCTTTATGGTCACTGACATCTCGATGGATCCCCACGCCGGTGAGATTGCGACCGGCCGGGTCTTCTCCGGCACGCTCGAGAAGGGTCAGGAGCTGTACGTCTCCGGGACGGTCGGAATGAACCGCCTCCAGAACGTCGGCATCTTCATGGGTGGGGAACGCGAGGAGGTCGAGCACGTTCCCGCGGGCAACGTGGCGGCCGTCACCGGACTGGCCGACGCGATTGCGGGTTCGACGGTTTCCAGTGCCGAGATGACACCCTTCGAATCGATCGAACACCTCTCGGAGCCCGTCATCACGAAATCGGTGGAGGCCAGGAACATGGACGACCTGCCGAAACTCATCGAGACGCTCCAGCAGGTCGCAAAGGAAGACCCGACGATCGAAATCGAGATCAACGAGGATACCGGCGAACACCTCATGTCCGGACAGGGGGAACTCCACCTCGAGGTCGTCACCCAGCGAATCGAGCGCAACCAGGGGATCCCGGTAACGACCGGCGAACCGATCGTCGTCTTCCGGGAGTCCCCACAACAGGAAAGCCGCGAGGTAGAAGGCATCTCGCCGAACCGCCACAACCGGTTCTACCTGACCGTCCACCCACTCGATCAGGATATCGTCGACACGCTGAAGATGGGTGAGGCATCGATGGATATGCCCGAACTCGAACGTCGCGAAGCGTTGCAGGACGCAGGCCTCGACAAGGAAACCTCGCAGGAGGTCGAACACATATTCAACTCGAACATCATCATCGACGACACGAAGGGGATCCAGCATCTCAACGAGACGATGGAGTTGGTTCTGGAGGGCTTCGAGGATGCCCTGTCGGACGGCCCGCTCGCCGCGGAACCGGTCGACGGCGCGCTGATCCGCCTGCACGACGCCCGACTCCACGAGGACGCCATCCATCGCGGCCCCGCACAGGTCATCCCGGCGGTGCGCAATGCGTTGCACAATGCCCTCATCGACGCGGAGATCAGGTTGCTCGAACCGATTCAGGAGGTCCGTATCGACGTCCCCAGCGATCATATGGGCGCGGCAAGCGGTGAGATTCAGGGCCGCCGTGGCCGCGTCGACGACATGTATCAGGAGGGCGATCTGATGGTCGTCGAGGGCGTCGCGCCGGTTGAAGAGATGATCGGCTTCTCCAGCGACATCCGCTCGGCCACAGAGGGTCGGGCATCCTGGAACACCGAAAACGCCGGTTTCCAGGTCATGGCCGATAACCTCCAGCACGAGACGATCATGGAGATCCGTGAGCGCAAGGGGATGAAACTGGAACTGCCCGAGACAGTCGGCTACTTCTGACGGTTTCGGCTCTCGATTCGCCCGGCCGATTCCGGATGTCTGCGCGCCAGTCCAGTCCTGCCGGACCAACCGAACGGACCCTCGGGCCCTCCGCACAAAACGGTTGGATTCTTATAGCCAGCCGTCCGAGACGGTGATAATGTGTCCACCGCCAGTGATAACCGGGGTGAGGGGTAGATGAGCGATTCGACAGAGGATGTCCGTGCCTACACGGTTCGCCTCGAACTGGTCGACCGTCCTGGGGAACTCCTCCGGGCACTTGAACCCATCGCAGACAACGGCGGCAACCTGCTGTCGATCTTTCACGAACGCGGTAACGTCACACCCCGTGGACACATTCCGGTCGAGGTCGACCTGGAGGCCACGCCCGACCGGTTCGACGGGATTGTCGACGCGATCCGGACAGAGGGGATCAACGTCATCCAGGCTGGTGCCGAAGACTACAGGGAGGAGGTGACGATCGTCCTCGTCGGCCATCTGGTCGACACGGACCTCTCGGACACGCTCTCACGCATCCAGGATGCAACCGGTGCGTCGGTCCAGGATCTGTCACTCTCGGCATCAGAGGATAGCGGAGAGGAATCGAGCGCGCGCCTACGACTTGCGATCCAGACCGGGAAAATCGAGGCGGTACTTGCGGCCGTCCGGGAGATCAGCGCCGAAAAGCAGCTGCGGGTCATCGAACCCCTGACCGCCGGAGGCGACTCATGAAACTTGCCGTTACCGGTGCCGGCGCGGTTGGCA
>JAQCMX010000066.1 GCA_028274885.1 Haloarculaceae archaeon | reverse complement strand
TCGGCACTGGAGTACAACAAGGTGATGCGGCTGCTCCAGAACAGGGAGTTCCCGGTCGAACGGGCGGAGATCATCGAGGTGGCGGCGAGCGCCTACGACCTGGCGGAGGCAGACTGTGAGGAGGTGATCGACCTCGCAATCGACCGCGGCCTGCTGGAGGAAACTGAGGGCCAACTCGTCCGTCCCGAGTAACACCCGCCAGTCCGGCGTCGGTCTCGTCCACCCAGTGGGAATGTCTATAGTGGACCGGAAAGAACAGTCACGTATGCAGTGTGGTGAACTCGCAGCCAGACTCGACGACGAACTCGGGACCGAGGCCTACGCAGGGATCGATGACAGTGCAAACGGGCTTCAGGTCGGTCCAGCGACGGGCAACGTGACCCACGTGGCCTTTGCAGTCGATGCCGCCGTGGAGACGATCGATCGCGCTGCCGAGGCTGGCGCGGATCTGCTCGTCGCCCACCACGGCATCTCGTGGGGTGGGATCGACCGTATTACCGGCTCCCACTACCGCCGCGTCGCGTCTCTCGTGGACAACGATATGGCGCTGTACGTCTCTCATCTCCCACTGGATGGCCACCAGGAGCGCGGGAACGCGGCGGGGGTTGCAGAGCTGCTGGAACTCGACAATCGAGCACCCTTTGGCGAACTCGGTGACCGGTATGTCGGCCAGCGCGGCCGCGCCTCGGAATACGCCACGATCGGCGCGCTCCGGGACCGTCTCGCCTCGGAACTGGATACCGGCGACGGGAACGTACAACCTCTGGACTTTGGCCCGTCGTCCATCGATGAGGTCGGAATCGTCACCGGAAGCGGCGTCGACTGGATCGAGGAGGCTATTCAGAAAGATATCGACGCGCTAGTCACCGGCGAGGGCAAACAGTTTGCCTACCACGAGGCCCGCGAGGCTGGCATCCACGTCGTTCTCGCCGGTCACTACGCGACCGAAACGTTCGGCGTCCGGTCGCTCCAGGAACTGGTCGACTCCTGGGGGCTCGAAACGACGTTTATCGACTGTCCCACGGGGCTGTAGGCCACGCGGTCGATCCAGCCCGGATCGTACCGTTGAAGCCTCCGGGCACCCGAAGTTCCGTCCATGACTGATCAGGACCCAGGCACGCGTGACGGACACGATCCGGATCGCGAGGAGTTCGCACACGATCCGGTCGATCACGTCGCCGTCGAGGCAGGGATGTCGGTCGGCGACGTGGTCTCCGCGTACGGGGACGGGGGGATCGGCGCCCAGCGGTTACACGAGGCGGTCGACATCTACGTCGAGATGCTCGAAGCCGACGCCTCGGTCTTTTTTGCCCTCGCTGGCGCGATGGTGCCTGCAGGGATGCGGACCATCGTCGCCGACCTGATCCGTGACGGACATATCGATGCCCTCGTGACCACCGGCGCAAATCTCACCCACGACAGCATCGAGGCAATCGGCGGCAAGCACCACCACGGCCGTGAGGGCACACCCGACCACTCCCAGCGCGAACACGATGAAAAGCTCCGGACAGAGGAGGTCGACCGCATCTACAACGTCTACCTCCCCCAGGAACATTTCACGTTGTTCGAGAACCATCTCCGCGACGAGGTGTTCCCGACGGTCGAATCAGAGGGAACCGTCAGCATCCAGCGGTTCACCGAGGTGCTCGGACGGGCAAACAGCGCGGTAAACGACGGCGAAGATATCCCCGAAAGGCCAGGTATCGCGGCGGCCGCCTTCGAACACGACGTGCCAATCTACTGTCCTGGGATTCAGGATTCTGTCCTCGGTTTGCAGGCGTGGATCTACAGTCAGACCTCCCGGTTCTCGCTCGATGCGCTATCGGATATGGCCGATCTGAACGATCAGGCCTACGAGGCCGACCGCGCCGGTGCGGTTGTCGTCGGTGGTGGTGTCCCGAAAAATTACGTTCTCCAGACGATGCTCGTCGCGCCCGACGCCTACGACTACGGCGTCCAGTTGACGATGGATCCCCCCGAAACGGGCGGCCTCTCCGGGGCCTCACTCGAGGAGGCCCGCTCCTGGGGGAAACTCCAGCCGAGTGCGAGAAACGTCTCGGTGTATGCCGACGCGACACTGACCCTCCCGCTTCTGGTCGCTGCCGCCCGCGAACGACTCGACTGATCGGAGCCGAAAGCACTAATCTCCGGGCAGATCAAGACCGGGTATGGCCGACGACAGCGAGGACAATCTGGCAGTCGAACTCGGGGAGGGACCTGCAGTCGAGGGGGCACCGCTTGCACGCGTCTCCGCGCGGTTGATGTGGGGCAGCGAAAAAAGTGCTATCGAGGCACGCGAGGGCGACACTGTCCTCCGGACCCCCGATGGACCGCGGGAACTAGCCGACGTGCTCACAGCGGTCGACAGTACCTACTTTGGGACCCGCCAGGAGTTCGAGAACGCTGTCCGGGATGTCATCGGACACGGCCCCGTCCCAACCACAGAGGGGTAAGCCTGCAAGTCCACAGCGAGAGGCAAAACCCATATCACTCGGGGGCAAAGGTAATCCCGTGACCCTACCAATCGACCCATCGCAGATTGATGCCGACGATATCGGGCAAGAGCGGGCGACACTGGAGATGAGCCACGCGGAGGCAGTCGAGTTCGTCCGGGAGTGCTGTATGGAATCGGGCTTTGGGATCCCGGTGGAGTTTTCACCCTCGGATATGCTCAACGAGAAGATCGACGCCGACAGGGATCCGTACTACGTGCTCGGTGCCTGCAACCCAATCATGGCCGACAGGGCACTGGACGCCTCGGAGAAACAGATCGGCGGACTGATGCCCTGTAACGTCATCATCTGGGAACAGTCGCCGAACCGCCAGTTGGTCTATCACATCTCGATCATGCGTGTTGCCCGCCTGGTCGGGATGGCACCCGACGACGAAACGTGGGCGGGGATCGTCGAGGATACCGGTGAGATCGTCGAGGAACTGTTCGGAAAGATCCGCGAGGAAGCGGTCTGATTCGGATCTGTCCCTGTTTTCCTGTCGCCTGATCGCTGGCTCCCGGAGGATGGCTGCTGTGTCGCTCAAGGCTGTTTAATATAACTTGGCTGATCATACCGAGAGAGTATTCGCTCGGGCCTGGTATCGTTGCCCATGGATGGCGTTTTGAACGAGACGACGAATACAGTTCACAGACACGAGACGGGCGCGGCCGAGATGGCAACTGTCTGTGGGGCGACCTACCACGTCGCGTCGGAGAATCTTCACTCGACCCAGATCGAATCGGCCGTCGAGACGACAACGACGAAAAAATGCGGGAGATGCTTCGAGGACGGAGGTGGCTACTGATCCCGGGGACGCGCCCGTCACGCACTACCGTCCGTGCTGATACGGTCGTGCGTGACTATCTTCAGTCTTTCTCTGTTGCAAGCAGCGTGTTCGTGACGAGCGTCTCGATACCGCGACGGAGCCGTTCGGTCACCGCCTGGTCGGAGATGTCAAATCGCTCCCCGACTTCCTGTGTCGAGACCCCGCGAGGGATCGAGTAGTACCCCTCTTCGACGGCGGACATCAGTGTCTCACGCTGGACTGGTGTCAGGCCGTACCACGCCCCTGCGTCCGGTCTTGTGGGGTTGTAGATCCGATCGATTGTCACGTCGATGTTTTCATCGGTGTAGTACTGCTGAAAGTCTGAGAGTTTTTCGTGGTTTATGAATCTGAGCTCCAGTTCCCACGTGTCCGGGGCCCCGGTAGCTGTAAGCAACTTTACATCCATGTCACCTAACTTTTTAAACAGCGAATCGTCGGACACGCTCCACTTGAATGCGTACAGGGTCTCCGAACTCTGTGAAGCCACCTCGGTAATGTCGGTGACAGACGGATGTTCCCGGACGGTTCGCTCGAAGGCGTCTCTCGCGCCGTCCTCGACGCGAACGAATGGGGTTGGTCGTCCTCCCAGAGGGACCATCGTGTCGAGTCTGACGCGCGTGGTTTGCTCGACGGTTAGGATCCGACCCAGTTCGAACGCCCGCGACGGGAGAGTCAACTCGACGATGACACTCATTCCAGATAATATAAAT
>JAQCMX010000062.1 GCA_028274885.1 Haloarculaceae archaeon | reverse complement strand
TCGAAACCGACAGCGACCGGGCCCGCGAGCACATCGAGGAATACATGGCCGTCACGACCTGCCCGACCTGCGAGGGGACGCGGCTCAAGGCCGAATCCCGGTCGGTGCTGGTCGACGGCGTCTCGATCACCGCGGTCAACCGGCTGTCGATCGGCGACGCACTCGAACACTTCGAGGGGATGGAAGACGCGCTCGACGCCCGCGATACGAAAATCGCCGAGGAGATTCTCAAGGAGATCCGGGCCCGCCTCGGATTTATGTGCGAGGTCGGACTGGAGTATCTCACCCTCGACCGGGAGGCTTCGACGCTGTCGGGCGGTGAGAGCCAGCGCATCCGGCTTGCGACCCAGATCGGCTCCGGTCTCGTCGGTGTGTTGTACGTACTCGACGAGCCTTCGATCGGCCTCCACCAGCGGGACAACGACCGCCTGTTGAACACGTTAGAGGAGCTGCGCGACATTGGCAATACGCTCATTGTGGTCGAGCACGATACGGAGACGATGCGCCGGGCGGACAACGTCGTCGACATGGGTCCCGGTCCCGGCAAGCGCGGCGGCGAGATCGTCGTCAACGGCTCCGTCGAAGACGTCCTCGGCTGTGAGGAAAGTGCCACCGGTGACTATCTGGCCGGACGGAAAGCCATCCCGGTCCCCGACACACGGCGCGAACCGGACGGCCACCTCACCATCCGCGGGGCACGGCAACACAACCTCGCCGACGTCGACGTCGAGATTCCAATCAGCTGTTTCACCGCGATAACCGGCGTCTCGGGGTCGGGCAAGTCGACGCTGATGCACGAAGTCCTCTACAAGGGGTTGGCCCGTGAGATGAACGACAACACCAGCGTCGATCCCGGCGAGCACGACGCCATCGAGGGACTGGGCCACATCGAAACCGTACGGCTCATCGACCAGTCCCCCATTGGCCGCACGCCCCGCTCGAACCCCGCCACCTACACCAACGTCTTCGACTACGTCCGGGAACTGTTTGCCCAAACGGACATCGCAAACCGCCGCGGCTACGACAAGGGCCGGTTTTCGTTCAACGTCAAAGGCGGGCGTTGCGAGGAGTGTGGTGGCCAGGGGACCGTCACGATCGACATGAACTTTCTCTCTGACGTCCAGGTTCCCTGCGAGGAGTGCAACGGCGACCGGTACAACGACGAGACGCTGGATGTCACCTACAGAGGCAAAACGATCGCGGACGTCCTCCAGATGACCGTCGAGGAGGCTGCCGATTTCTTCGAGAGTCACAGCCAGTTGCGCCGCCGCCTCCAGTTGCTCAAAGACGTTGGGCTGGGATATATGCGTCTGGGCCAGCCCTCGACGACGCTGTCGGGCGGGGAGGCCCAGCGGGTAAAACTCGCCGAGGAACTGGGAAAGAAAGATACCGGCGAGACGCTTTATATGCTCGACGAACCCACGACCGGCCTCCATCCGGCCGACGAGCGCAAACTCATCGACGTTCTTCACCGCCTGACCGACGACGGCAACACGATCGTCGTCATCGAACACGAACTCGATTTGGTGAAAAACGCCGACAACATCGTCGATCTGGGCCCGGAGGGGGGCGAACACGGCGGTGAGGTCGTCACAACGGGGACGCCCGAGGCAGTCGCCACCGTCGAGGAGTCCTACACCGGTCGGTACCTCCGGGATCTGCTACCCACCATCGATCTGGACGGGCCACGCGCCGACCGCGAACTCGTGACTCACGACACGGCCGAGACCAGTGAGGACGAGCAACCGGCCGGTGCCGACGACGACTGATTCGGATTGTCGCGACTCTTTAATCCCGTCCGGACTTGCTCACCGTCCACCCTCCCGTTACGCGGACCTACCGTTTGGACCGCTGTGACCGGACGACAGCACGACCTAACAGTTCGCCTCCAACCGGAGCACGCAACGAGCGACCGCTTTTTCGGGTCGAACTGGCCCCATCCTCATACTGTTGGCTGTAACTGATCTGCGATATTCGCCACCACGTGGCGAAATTCTTGAAAGACGTACAGCCAACGGTATCACTCGTTGAGTCGGTCCACGACCTCGCGGATGTCGGCGGTATCCTCCACGGTCTCTTTGATTTTCTCCCGTCGGCGGACCTCGGTGGCGCTTGCGTCGTAGGCGCGGACGTACTCCGCACGCGAGTGCTCGTCGAACGCGTGGCGGATTGCGAAGTACCCGTCGGGGACCACCGCCCCACAGACCTTGCACTCGACGCGGTCGTGTTCGGCAGCCTGGTGAACCATCAGATCCTCGGCGCGGTCGAACGACGCGCTGTCGTCGCCGTCGATCGCACACTGCCAGCGTGGCATACCCGTCGGGACGACTGCCACAGATAAAAACCCTCGCCGTGTCCCGGAAGTCCCGAGGGAAGTGTCGGGAAGCGCCCTCAGTAGTGAATGCTTCTGTCGTGTGCCCCCTTGACGGCCTCGTGGATTGCCTCGGACAGTGTCGGATGGGTGTGTACCGTCCCAGTGAGGTCCGCGAGTGTCGCCCCCATCTCGATTGCGACCCCGACCTCTGCGATCAGTTCGGACGCCTCGGGAGCGACGATCTGTGCGCCAAGCAGGAATCCCGAGTCCTCGTCGGCGACGACGCGGACGAACCCCTCCCTTTCATCGAGCGTGAGCGCACGTCCGGAGGCCCGGAGTGGCATCTGTCCAACGACAGGTTCGAAACCCGCCTCGTCTGCCGCCGCCTCGGTCATCCCGACTGTCCCGATTTCCGGGTCGGTAAACACCGCCGCTGGCATCGCCTGGTAGTCCAGCGCGGCAGGTTCGCCGGCAGCGACCTCCGCTGCGACCGCCCCCTCGGTGAACGCCGCGTGGGCGAGCATCGGTTCGCCGGAGACGTCACCCACCGCGAAGATGTGCTCCCGGCTGGTGCGGGCCTGCTCGTCTGTTCGGACCGAACCTGTCTCGTCGGTTTCGATCCCAGCCTCGCCGAGATTCAGGGTCTCTGTCACCGGTTCGCGCCCCACGGCGACGAGACACACCTCGGCGTCGATGGCTGTCCTTTCCCCGCCAGAGTCTTCGCCGACGACTGTCAGCCCCGCCTCACCGGGTTGCCACTCGCTGGCCTGAAAGCCAAACCGGAACGAGACGCCCAGTTTCTCCGCGCGCTCCCGGACCACCTCAGTCACGTCATCCTCGTACCCTGGCAGAGCGCTCTCGAACTGTTCGAGTATCGTCACGTCACAGCCGAGTTTCTGGTAGACCGTCGCCAGTTCCATCCCGATGTAGCCGGCCCCAACAACGACCATGCGTTCGGGAACCGACTCCAGTGCCAGCGCCTCCCGGGAGGGGATAATCTGGTCTTCCTCGAAGGAAAACCCCGCAATCTCGGTCGGACGACTCCCCGTAGCGACGACCGCGTGCTCGAACTCGACCGACTCGGTTCCCTCGTCCTGGACGATCCGAGCGGTGTTCTGGCCGGCAAACTCGGCCCGACCCTCGATCGGTGTTACACCGGCGTTTTTACACAGCGACTCGATTCCCGTGGTGAGCCGGTCAACGAGGCTGTCTTTCCACTCGATCATCCCCTGTAGGTCCACCGCTGGATCGGCAAACACCCCCATCCGTTCTGCCCGGCCAGCCCGGTGGGCCAGATCTGTCGCCGAGACGAGTGCCTTCGAAGGGATGCAGCCGTGGTTGAGACAGGTCCCTCCGTACTCCTCCATCTCGACGAGCATCACATCCATTCCCAACTGTGCGCCCCGGATTGCAGCGACGTAGCCGCCAGGACCGCCGCCGATGACCAGCAGTTCCGTTCCGGTTGTGAGATCTCCAACGACCATTATTCTAGTAATAATAGGGTGGGATCCTCAAGATACCCCTTGAGGGTGTTGACAAACTGTGCCGCCTCGGCGCCGTCGATGACACGGTGGTCGAACGACAGCGAGAGTGGCAGGGTGTCGCTCGCAACAACCGCGTCGTCTTCCACGACGGGGCGCTGTTCGAGACTCCCGAGCCCCAGAATCGCCGTCTCGGGATAGTTGATGATCGGGGTGGCGTACTCACCCCCAATGGCCCCGAAGTTCGTCACGGTGAACGTACTGCCCTGCATCTCCTCGCCTGTCAGATCCCGTTTGCGTGCCCGGGCCGCGAGGTCGTTTGTCTCTCGGGCAATCGCCAGTATCCCCTTCCCGTCGACGTTCTCCACGACCGGCACCATCAGTCCCGCCTCGGTTGCCACCGCGACCCCGATGTCGTAGTAGTGTCTGTAGACAATCTCCTCGCTGTCCTCGTCGAGCGTGGTGTTGAACACCGGGAACTCTTTCAGCGCCGCGACGACGGCCTTCAACACGAAAGGCAGGTAGGTAAGCGTCACGTCGCGCTCGGCGACACGCTGTGCGAGTCGCTCGCGCAGATCCACGAAATCGGGGACGACGGCGGTATCATGGTGGGAGACGTGGGGTGCGGTGGACTTGGACTGCTCCATCTGCTGGCCGATCGTTCGACGGATACCACTGTAAGGCTCCCGCGTCGTTTCGCCGGCTGTCGCCCCCTGTCCGGCCGCGTTCTCGTCGCCACCCCCTGTCCCGGCAGCTGCTGTGTCGGTTCCACTCCTCTGTTCAGCGGACCCCTGATCAGCGCCGGATCGTTGTGCGTGCGCACGGATATCCACCGCCTCGACGAACGCCTCCCCGTTGCGCGTCTTGTCGGTCGGAACCGCGTCGAGGTCGATCCCTTCCTCGCGGGCTACCTTGCGCGTTGCCGGCGTCGCAAGCGTCTGATC
>JAQCMX010000051.1 GCA_028274885.1 Haloarculaceae archaeon | reverse complement strand
TCATGCCCTGAAACAGCCGTTTTGATCCGTGGAAGCGGTACAGACTCGCAGTAGTCACTATCAGGTGTTTTAATCTGGCTGGACGTTTCAGCATCTTGGCTTCTTTCTGGTAAAAAGTGTCCTCAGGGGGTGAGGGAAATAAAACAAAGGTCCTGATATCTCCTCGCGCCTGTTAGTAACCAATAGGTGTAGCCGCTCAGCGACGCCCGGCAATCACCTCCCCGAGTATTTGGACATAGTCTGGGTTGACTGTCGCTGGAATCTCCGGTGCAAGCACGAAACCGTCTGACGCAGTGTCAAGGTAGTTTCTAGCTTGTGAACGGAAGTCGTCGGTATTGCCACTGTTCCAGAGGGTCGAGGGGAATGAACAGCCAACTGACGCGGCCGGTTCCGGGAGCACTGACAACTTCGATTCGGGCAGCGAGTCAAACAAAACAACGTCAAACTCATCACTGAGTTGAACGGACTCGCCGAGAACGCTCACAGGCATACGACTGAGAGCTGTCACGTTGTGATGATCCGTGAGGTTGAACACCGCCCCGAGTTCGAGCAAATAGTCGTCTACTCCGAGCCCAACATCCATGGCATCAGAGAGATGGACTGCATCAAGTATGAGCCCATCCACGTTACCGTCAAATTCCCGGAGGACATCGGTAAGCACCTGACTGGCCAAATGGAGCGTATCGAGTGCGGCGAACTCGTCTTCCTGTAAAAGCGCCATCCAATCGTCTCCGAATACGAATCTCACCAGCGACACCGGGTCGGGCAGGGAGACAACAAGCGGTTCAGAACGCAGGTTAGCCAGAATACTGATAACTTCCACGAGGTCGTCCATCTCTTCGTCGACCGGTTCATCAAACTCGTATGACCCAACTGGCTGTCCGTTCCGCTCGGGAAGTAGGGCGAGCAGTTGGTCGGTTCCGTCAACGACCAGCCAGTCGGGTCCGACGAGGTCGGCTGCCTGACGGAGCGCAATCGACCGAGCAACAGGATCGCTGTCGATGCGGCTGCTGTCTTCGTCGCTTATTTTGCGAGCAAACCTCCCAAACACAGGGGAATACGTAATCGTCTCTTCCGGAACGGACAGTGTCATATCTTTTCAAACGGTGTTTCAGTAAAAAGCTTTGTTCGCATGGCTGCAAAATCTGTCGGTCTTACCGTACCTGTGGGAGCACCTCCTGTCCGAACCGGTCTATTGCGTCCAACGATTCCTCAAGTTCCATTGTCGGGTACTCCAGACGCATCACAAAGTGGCTGTTCTCGTTGAGCAGGTCGTTGTAAGGCGCGATCTCCTCGGCAAGGTCGTTCGGGTCTCCGTAGACTGAGAAGGACTGAAATGCCGCTTCGGGGTCATCAGGTTCTTCCATATCCTCGAAGTCGCTCGACTCGGCGAACCACTCCGCATAGATATTTTGTGTGTACAGTATCCCCTCCTGCATACTAGCCCAAGCGTCCTCTTTGCTGTTGCCGATGAAGCCATCACGAAGCAGGTGGACGGGAAACTCCGAGAGGTCGGCCCCTTCGTCTTCGAGCATCCCGGCGATACCCTCTATCTCCTCGAAGGTGGACGTGAGACCGCCAATGTAGCCGTCACCGAACTCGACGCAGCGGCGGATAGCCGGCTCGCTCAGACCCCCAACAAGGATATCTAACTCCTTGCCCTGCGGGGGTGTTGGATTGACAACGGCGTCGTCGTACTCGACGGTGTGGCCATCGTAAGAGACCGTTCCCTCGCGGAACGCCTGCCGGCAAACCTCGACGCAGTCGATGAGCCGTGGTACACGCTCTCTGCGCGGGACGTCAAACTGTTCGAACTCCGGGTCATGATAGCCGATTGCTAACCCGAGATGGAACCGTCCGTCCGATATCGTGTCGACCATGGCCGCGTCTTCAGCCAACAGGAGAGGGTCGTAAAACGGCGCGAGAGCAACTCCAACGCCGATCTCGATGTCTGAGGTCGCCTGCGCAATGGCTGAACAGAGCGTGAAAGGCGACGAGAGGTAATTGTCGTGGGAGTGATGATGCTGAGAGACCCACACCGAGTCAAAGCCCGACTCCTCGGCAGCTTGCGCTATCTCGACGGTCTCTTGAACTTTCTGTGCTGGCGTTCGCAGGTCATCCTGTGGTATCTGCGTCGTGAGTGGACCGATTCCGAATTTCATGCGTTGTAGTACTAAGGGTCGCGCGTGTGGTTAGAAAGCGATACTACAAACCGGAACAGGCTAGTCGGACCCTGCTTTGTCGCTGTCCCTGTGATCCCCGGTGTCGACATCTTCGTAGTCGAGTTCGTCGACGTCACCCTGCCACTCCGGCGACGGCGGGTAGATCGGTGTGTCGAACAGCTCGGGGTTGTTTTCCCGGAAGACGTTCATCGTTACCGGCTGGATACTGTCGGCGGGCATCGTCATATTTGGTCCGCGATAAATCTCACTTTTGTTGTCCCAGCTACCGAAATACGGGAGATGATCGGGCGGCGATTCGGTCTGCCACTCATCGATGAACTCATCGTAGGGAACGCCCTCCTCGAGTCGGCGCTTTTTTTCGTCCTCACGGAGCGATTCGGTTTCTGCTTCGTCTGGCTGTTTGGTTTCCTCGTCGTAGGAAACGGCGTAGATGTTTTCGGCGGTCCACTCCGTGATGAGTCCCTCTTCGAGGTCGTCGGCGACGGCATCGGGATCACGTTCGAGTGGATCGCCGAGGCCACCGCCTGCACCCTGTGTGAGTAGGAAGATTTCACCCTCGGCAGCGATATCGGTTTGCCGGCCGAGATCCCAGGTGGAGTACTCCCCGTCGAAGGGTTTGTTTTTCATGATGCCCTGGATCTCGTACTCCAGATCTTCGGGGCGCTCCTCCATGTCTTTGAACAGGTCGCTTCCCTGAATCTTGGCCGTCGGATAGACCGGACCGCCGTAGCCGCCAAACAGCCCCCAGGAACGTGGGAAGCGCGAGCCGGTGCCCATCATTTGCCACGCCCAAAACGGTGTGTCCTTGTGTGAAAGTACCTGATGGTGACCGTGGCCACCGCGGTACTTGCCAAAGCCTTCGATGTCAGTTGTCAGCCGGTTTCGGGAGAACAACACCAGTGGGTACTCCTCCTCGTAGAGCTCTCCTTCGCCGGTGTCACCCATCGACAGCGCGGGGCTAGTCTGTGAATGCAGCCCATCCCGGTTCCAGCGAGCTCCGCCTGGCGCAGCATTTAGATCAGTCAGCACATTACCGACCTGGTCACCGTGCTGCGTGAATCCGCCGTAACCAATGGCGTTGATGTTCGTGTAGTGGTTGGCGTGAACGTCGGTCATCTTCGCATCGTTGCCCTCCACGAACTGGCCGTATGTGGAAAACTGTAGCACCCGTTCGACGATGGCGTGGCCGTCGAAGAACGTCTGCATGCTCTGGGCGTTCGGTACCTCCTCTGGCGGGTCAACGATAGAACCGCTGTCGGCCTCGAAGTTGATGGGCTCAAGCACAGCCTGACTGGTCAACATGTCCGGCCAGAGAAAGGAGACAAACGTCTGGACAAGCTGGCCCTTTAGCGATGCCAGTTGGGAGTTCGTCGCTCGGTCGGCAAACGCCGGAGCTGCGCCCTCGAAGCTAAGTGTCATCTCATCCCCATGGACAGTCAGCTCACAGGGCACCTTCATCAGGAGGTCGTCCTTGAGATTACTGTCGACAAAGTTCGTTGTGCTGTAGGTACCATCGGGGATGTTCTCAATGCGCGAGCGCGCTTCCTGCTCTGCGGTCTCCAGGGAATGTCGGAGACTACCGACTATCGCGTCGGCGTCGTACTCCTCGATGACGTTGTCGACCCGCTCTAACATCCGCATCGCGACCGCCAGCCGCATCTGGTGGTCGGCTTTCATCATCTTCTTGTCACGAACGGAGTTTTGGAAGAAGGTTACCAGTTCCTCGTCGATTTCATAGTCCGTTCCGATTTTCATCGGCTGAATTTTCAGCCCTTCATCGTAGGGGCTCTCGGCGTCAGCGGGCATCCCCGCAGCTTCCGTCGCGCCGATTTCGCCTTCGTGGCAGACAATACACACCCAGGCGATGAGTTCACCATCGTCAAATACCGGCATGTAGGTGCTGAGGTCCGTGTTGTGGATCTGGCCGTACCGAGCGTCGTTGTGATGGAATATGTCGCCTTCATTGATCTCGTAGTCATCCTCCTCGCGCCACTTGCGCATGATGCGCTTGATAGGCGCTGACTGCATCGCAAGGAAAAGTAACACGCCGGCCGAGGAGGCAACGGCCATGTCACCCTCTCGGGTCATAACGCCACAGACAAGATCGCCCCACCGCACCGACGGCGAGGCAGCAATCGACATCGACATCTCCATGGCCTCGTCGGAAATCGATTGAAGGCGGTTCTGAACGACCATCCGGGTAACCTCGTCGTCTTCTAGTTTCGCGAGTGCGCGCTCCTCGCGGTTCGACCGCGCCTCCATCTTGTGATCGAGCATCAGATCGCGGTCAGGCCCGTCGAACATGGTTCTGCCCTCGAGGAATTCGGTCATCTCCTCAACAACGGACTCCTCGTCTGTTTCTTTTTTCCTTTGCATCCGGCCGCCGTCTGCTGATTTGTCGTGTTCGTCTGTCATTGTCGGTAGTTTCGCAAGTACGAAGCACTGTTGTTGTTGTGGCTGTACTCCCAGTTGCTGTCCACGACAACCGTGGTCAGCGGATACTCAACGATAGCCGGCCCGTCGATGGTGGTGTCGGCGAGGGTGTCGGCCCGGTAAACCGGCGTCTCCTGGAATCGGTCGTCGAAGTAACACTGTCGGTGGGTTGTAGGCGACATCTCACCACTGCCATCTGCGACCGCTCTGTCGCTCTGGTCCTGCGTGTAGGCCATCTTCGGCCGGTCAACGTAGGATTGAACGCGGATCGTCCGAAGGCGGATACCCAGTTCAGGCATATGTGCCGCATCGCCGAAGGTCTCGCCATATGAGTCCCGGAACGATTTCAGCAACTGAAGCAGGTCTTCTTTCCCTTCGAGCGGGTACTCAGGTACTGTAGCCGTGTTTGTGTAGACCTGATTCCCATACTGCATGTCGACCTCGATGTCGTGTTCGATCTCGCTTGGATCGAACCCCTCCATGACCAGGTCGCGCTCACCCTTTTCTTTCAGCTCCTCGACGACGCTGTTGAACTCCTCGTAGTCCGAAAAGTACGTCTTCTGCTCGCCGTGGTACAGCGTCATGAAGACCGATTGCTCGTACATGTGCTGCTGGTCTAAGTTGCCTGCCCCGGCAGCCGACAAAACCGGCGCGTGCGGCGGGAGAATCACCTCTTCAACGCCGAGCTCCTCGGCGAAACCGCAGGCATGGGTCGGACCGGCTCCACCGTAAGCGAGGATCGAGAACTTTCGCGGGTCGTGACCCTGCAGCGAAACTTCGTTGAACATCGCCTGTGCCATTTTGTTGTCGATGATCTCCCGACCCGCGGCTGCCGCTTCGTCGATACTGGTTCCCATGGGATCGGCGATGTCACGTTTGACAGCCCGTTTGGCGAGACGAGGGTCGAGTTCAAGCTGACCGCCCCAGAAGTAGTCAGGGTTGATATACCCCAGCACGGCGTCGATGTCCGTCGTCGTCGCGTGGCGGCCGCCACGGTTGTAACAGGCTGGACCAGGGTCGGAACCCATACTCTCTGGGCCGACTTTGATCGAGTTCTGTATCTCATCGTACTGGATGACTGAGCCGCCACCAGCTCCGATGGTCTCCATGTAGACCATTGGGATGTTGACCCGGAGGCGATCGATGACCGGCTCGTACTCGTAGAGATTGACATCACCGTCGGTAACCAGTCCGATGTCGAAGCTCGTCCCACCCATGTCGGCCGTGATGAGATTCGGCGCGTCGAGCTCCTGTGAGAGCTGTCGGGATGCCCCCAATCCGGCGACTGGGCCGGCGTCGACCGTCTGGATGGCGAAGGTCTTGCCGAGTTGGGCCATCCCAAAGTCGTTGTGGACGAGCTGAATCGGTTTGTCGTAGCCCCGCTCGCGCAGCACCTTCTGCATGTTCTTCAACCCCTCTCGCATCGTCCGGTGGAGGTAAGCATTAATGATAGTTGCGTTGCTGCGCATGTACTCGCCGTGGCGTCGTGTCACCTGGTGGGAGAGGACAACCGGCGTCGACCCGAGGACGTTGCTGGGATACTCTTCGATGATAACATCCCGGACGAGTTTTTCGTGTTCGGGGTTGTGCGTACTGTTTAGCAAAACGACCGCGATAGCACGAACACCGTCGTCGATGAGATCGTTGGCGATTTCACGAATCTCCTCGCGGTCGGGCTCCATTAACACGTCGCCGTTGTAGTCGATGCGCTCGCGTAGCGGGTAGCGGTACTTGCTCGGAACGAGACGGTCGGGCTTCGTTGCGCCAGCGATGTCGAGCTGTTTGACCGGGGGAAGACCATCACCATACCCAAAGCCGCGGGCGATTTCGACGGTATCCTCGTGACCTTCCGTGGTGATGAGGCCGACGCGCTCGCCCGAGCGCTCGATGAGAGCGTTCGTCCCCAGCGTTGTCCCGTAGCGAACAGAATCAACCTGTGAGAGTACGGTGTCGACGTCCTTGCCGAGTTCTGCTGCGATTTCTCCGATGACTTTTAATAGTCCTTCCGTCAGGTCGTGGTGGGTTGTCGGCGACTTCTTTTCGATTCGCTCGCCCTCCCAGGCGAGGACGCAGTCGGTAAATGTGCCCCCAATGTCGACGCTGATGCGTTTCATTGCGCTTCCTCCATGTGGTTTTCACGGAGCCAATCGAGATCCGGTTGGATATCGTTGGCTGGCGGGTGACCCGGCGGTAGATACTCCGTTTCGACCTGTGTCGCACAGCTCGGACAGTAGTATTCAAGCAGCCGACACCAGTCCGCATCCGGCGCGTAGGTGTACTTGTATTCCTCACCGATCAGCGGCCGGTGTACCTCGTCTGGGTCGCGTTCGTTCACCAGCAGTCCTCGTTTGTAGGATTCGTTGGCGTCGCCGAGTTCCTCCCCGCACTTGCGACACAGCCACAGTTCAGCCACCATGTCAATACCCAGATAGGGCGTTACCGGGAAGACGTTCTCTCGGTCGAGGCCAACATCCGCTTCGATGCCCTCGTCCTCAACTCCATTTCGTGGTTGATATGTCTCGGTCATTATTATAATTCGGTTGTTATTTCGATGTGTCCGTACTCGTTGTGTGTGACAGTCCAGCCCGGCGGAATCGCATACGTAGTCGCATCCCCCCGTAGCACGGCAGGGCCAGCGGCGCTGAACCGACCAGTCACGTCACGAACGTCGTACACTTCAGTTAGCTGAGACTGTGCCTCACCGTCTTCCTGCCAGAGGATGTCAGAGTCAGTAACAGGTTCCAACTCGGCCTCACTGTCGCGGGAACTGAACCCGTGTGTCGGCAGTGCAGCCTGCACTGTGAGTTTCAGGTCGACCTGGTCGTACCCGTCCAACTCGGTCTCCATCCGCTGACGGGCGCTGTCGGGGTCGATTTCTCCCAGTTTGTCAGCATTGTTGCCGTCAATTCCCCGTAGTTGCCAGGTCCGCTCGACCTCGCCAGGGTCGAACCCCTCACCCTGCATATCACGCTGAGAGCGGAACTTGAGACGCTCGATTTCGTCGTGCACGTCGTCAAGATCGTCCTCGCTGTCGACACGGACATGATGATCGTGGACGACGTTGCTGAATCCAACGCTGTAGGCACTAAATACCGATGGGTAACTAGGCGCGACAACCCGTTCAATACCGGCATATTCAGCAATGCCACAGACATGGGTCGGCCCGGCGCCTCCATATGCGACAAGCATTGACTCACCGGGCTCGACGTGGTTATCTGCCAGCGTTTCGGTGATATACTCGCCGATCTGCTGTTCAAGCCCGTCGCGCACGCGGAAGGCAGCTTCCTCCATTGAGACACCGAGTGGTTCCGCAAGGTTGTCGCTTACCACCGATTTTGCTCTGTCTGCATCTAAGGAAATGTCGTCCCCTGCGAACAGTTCAGGATCGATTATACCCGAGACAACGTCCGCATCGGTGACTGTCGCGTCCTGGCCACCAAGCCCGTAGCAGGCCGGCCCCGGACTCGCACCGGCACTCTCGGGTCCGAGTGAAAGGGCACCGTCTTCAACAGACGCAATTGTCCCGCCACCACCGCCGGTGGGATAGAGCTTCCGCATCGGGAACGACAGACGCACGCCGTCGATGGTTCCAAACTCATCTCTGGCGATTTCACCGTCGCGTACGATGGCAACGTCGGCGCTCGTCCCGCCGATGTCCAGCGCGACGGCGTCGCTTACGTCGTACAGATCCGCGACTTCTGCCACGCCCTGAATGCCAGCCGACGGACCAGAGTTGTAGGTCCGCAGTGCCACTGTCTTTGCGACACGCGAAGTGGTGCCGTCATTACAAAAAACAAGCAGCGGGCTGTCGTAGCCATTGTCGCGCAGGAAATCCTCGGCTTTGTACAGGAACTGTCCTAGTTTCGGGTGCAAATACGAGTCCACAAGCGACGTCGCAAGTCGCCGCTGCTCGTTCGGATCGTCTGTAACCTCGTACGAGAGGTGGACAGGGACGCTTCCGAGCAGATGACTTGGCTGGTTCGATAGTACTGTCTCCCGTACCGACCGCTCCTCGTCAAGTGCAGTCATCCCGACAGTGATGTTGTCGACTAGTTCTTCGGCGAGTTCATTGTACTGTTGGGACACAGTGTCCTCATCCGGACTACTCTCGACGGTACGGGTAGACCCTTGATCAAGGATATCCTCCACGAGCCCATTTGTACGTTGCAGTGCCGCCAACTGCTCGTTGTCAGTGAGGACACCCACGTCAGCGCCTTCCCGCTCAATGACCGCGTTTGTCCCCAGTGTCGTGGAGTATCGGATACACTCTACGGACGCCAAAAACTCCCGAACATCTTCGCCGTGAACCGCCGCACCCTTTTCGATGATGTCGGTAAAACAAACCGTCAGATCGTGCGGTGTCGTCGACGTCTTTATTCGTTCTATTCCATCACCGCGACGAATGACGCCGTCGGTGAACGTTCCCCCTGTATCAATGTCTACGGTGACCTGTGTTGACATACTCTATCAGTGTCGGTTTTTTACGTACAATACCACTCGTACTGATACTGCGATTACACTATATCTTCATCATAATGCATGTGTGAATACATAATAAAAGTTGGGGAGAATAATATTTAGACGAAACAGATCTGAAAGGAGTAGTTGGTTTCCAACCATCTGTATCTGAAGACGGTCAATAAAATAGTTTATTACTTTCGAAATGAGCTATCTCGGCTCGAATCCTGAGCCTCCCCGTGGGTTAGCCGAGTCCAAAGTAGTGGTTCAGATTGATACTGACGGCTATACCTTCGTGAGCATATTCGATTCCGCGGGGGGTCGAAATTGCTCATGTTCTTATAGCCGTTAGTATGAGCACGAATACGCCGAAGCGCTGACGGAAACATCCATTGTAGTCTACTGTTTCAGCAGAGAGGATACGACTGATACTGTTGGCTGTAACTGATCTACGATATTCGCCACGTGGTGGCAAAATTCTTGAAAGACGTATAGCCAACAGTATGAGACACGCTTGCTGTTCTCAGATAGGTCTTCACACTCTCTGGTCGGGGTACCGGTACGGCTTTGTGCCACCAGAGACATGCATAGGCAAGCCTGTGACAACCGAACACCACACGGTACTGGTCATCGGCGGCGGTGCAACCGGAACCGGTATCGCGCGCGACCTCGCGTTACGCGGCGTCGACACAATGCTGGTAGATCGTGATGGACTGGCCAGTGGGACCTCAGGACGGTCTCACGGGCTGTTACACAGCGGTGCACGCTACGCCGAGTCGGACAGAGCCGGTGCCGAGGAGTGTATCAAGGAAAACCGTATCCTCCGTTCGATTGCAGGTGCGTGTCTCCGCGAGACAGACGGTCTATTTGTCGAACTCGATCAGGACGACCCCGAGTATTTCGATCAGAAACGGGCTGCCTGTGACGCTGTCGGAATCGAGACTTCCCTCCTCGAACCGGACCGGGTCCGAGATCGGGTGCCCGGCCTCTGCACCGCTGTCCGGCGGTGTATGCAGGTTCCCGATGGCGTGGTGTTTCCGTCCCGGCTCTGCGCGGCGAATGCGGCAGACGCCGACGCACACGGTGGAAGCGTCTGCCCCAACACACCGGTTGAGGATCTGATCGTCGAAAACGGTGAGATAACGACCGCCTCGTTCGCCGGGGACCGGGACGACATCACGGTCGACATCGTCGTCAACGCGGCGGGAGCGTGGGCTGGTCGTATTGCCGAGATGGCAGGTCTCACCGTCGAGATGGCTCCGTCCCGGGGCGTGATGGTCGCGGTCGAGTACGACAGCCTCGGACCGGTGTTGAACCGGTGTCGGGCCCCTGGTGACGGGGACATCGTGGTACCACACCCAGATCAGGCGGTGCTGGGGACAACGAGCGTACCGGTTTCCGGTCCGGACGCGTACGAGAAAGCCCAGTGGGAAATCGAGAGAACGATCCGGGAGTGTGCGACGATGGTGCCACCAGTCGCCGATAGGGCAGTCGAGCGGACGTGGTGGGGCGTCAGACCGCTGTATGCCCCGGACGAGACAGACCGCGACCGGCGTGGGATCTCCCGAGGATTTGTGACACTTGACCACGCCAACGACGGGATTGCAAACCTGGTCAGTGTGGTTGGGGGTAAGTTGACGACGTACCGACACATGGCCGAGGTAACCACCGATCTGGTCTGTGACAAACTTGGTATCGAAGCCGGCTGTACCACGGCTGAACGGGCGCTTCCGGGCGCCGACGACGCTGAAAAGCTCGACACGTTCGTGGCTGCGTACGATAGCCAGGGGCGGACTGACGTTGATATCGTCGGGAGGAAGTAGCGACGGCGTCGATGGAAAGCCGTCGACGTATGGACGGCTCTGTCAAAATCGGTCACAGTAGTCGTCTGTCGGGTCGTGACCAAGGGTCGATGGCCGGGCCGGCGGACCCACTCCTGTCTGCGGGGAGTTGGCAACTATCTGGTTGGATTTGAGGGTCCGAAACCGGATCAGTTATGATGAGGGTGGCCAACCACCAGCGAAACCGCGTTCAGGGCGATCAAAAGCGTAAAAACCACCACCTCGGCGAAGGTCTCTATTCCGGTAAACAGCACGGGAAGGTAAAGAAACGGAATCACAACAGCGGCCCAGAAGCCCACTCGCTGTAGGGAGGTCCAGAGCAATTGGAGGTCCGGGTGATCCCTGTGTCCGAGACCTTCGCCGGTCGTAGTCTCCCGGGAAGGCGGCTTGGCGTTTTGTTTTGGGGGTTGGCTCATCCTGTGACCCCGTCGATTAACGATACAACCCCTCGGTCAGTGAGATAGTTCCGTTGCCGACCTCGATCAACGCCGTCCCCTGTGGTGTACTGTCAATCTCACAGCGAATGGATCGTCGACGCCGGCCCTCGAGTGTCGCATCAACCTCATACTCGCCGGGGGACAACTGACCGCAGACGCTCACTGTTTTTTCAGGGCTCAGGTGATACCGGCGTGCGAAGACGAGACCCGCACTATCCTCGACTCTGACCGTCAGATTGTACGACCGGCTGATATCGAAACTCCGGATGTGAATTTCCTCACTTCTCTCGGCGACCCGTCTCTCCACCTCTGTGCCGTTGGTCGTGGGGTGCTTTTCGGCCTCGCCGATACTCCTGTGATACTCTGATCTTTGCATCGGTACCTGAAACAACAAGACCGACACACCTGTTATCCTGTGCTAGTAATCCGGAGACCCTCGACAGGACACTCTAGCTATACAGATACACGCCCGAAGGCCTGAGTATCGACACGGCGTTCGAGCGCGTGTGGATACTGCGATTCCGTCCCGCGGGGCGGTCCTTTCTCTCGCGGGGAACCCATCACAAGGCGAGGTCTGCCTGTGACGGGCCTCGCAGGGTGGCTATCGTTACACCTGGGTGATAGGATCCTGATGTATCACCCTGGTATTTAACTCAGACGGTGGCTCAATGGGTAATTTTATCTTATTGCGGGGGCGTCAGTAAAGCAGTGACCGCGACGCAGGGGAACCTGGCATCGATGTCCCGGTACATCATCTGGACGCCACAGTGGTACGCCAGCCTGACGCTCGCGATTCTCCTGGCAGCTCTGACCGGCATCGCGTCCTTCGATTCTGCCTATCCACTCGACGACGCATGGCGGGGGGTGTTTTTTATCGGCCTTCCGACGGTGGTTGCAAGCTTTCTCACCGCCACTGTCGACCGCGCGCTCGGGGGCCGAATGAACGCCGACCGGGCATCCCTGCTCGCGCTCGTCTGTGAACTGGTAGTCATCGTCGTTTTGACCGTGGCAACAGTCCTCTCGATCCCACTCGGATTCTCCCAACAGTTCGTCCTTGACGCCTTGCTGGTGGCGCTTGCCGCCATCTTTGCCCTCCGCCTGTTTGTCATCATGACGGTCTCGAAGCAGTCGTTTCTCCGTGCAGTGATCCCGGCAAGTATCCAGACCGCCGCCGCCGCAGTCATGTTGTTCATCTACAGCGGAACGCTTTATTTTTTCCAGGCCGGTGGCCCGCTTCTGAAGGCACTTTTTGCCCGTCCAGAGAAGGCGCCTGCTGAACTTCAGTTCAGCGTCTTCCCGTTTGATTTCGTCTTGCTTGGCACCATTTGTCTGTTCCACGGGGCAGCTGTCTGGGGATTCCTCAAGGTCATCGACCGACCGTGGCGATCGAGCCTCGGTGTCTCTGTGGTCGATTTTGTCGGAGGGTTTATCGGCCACGTCGCCGAGGATTCGCAGGAACTCGAATCGTTTTTCGAAGAGATTGGCGAGGACGCGATGGTTCCGGTCACGGTTCTTTCCTTTCGTCGGCCGGAAGGCGAAGAAAAAGCCCGGTTCGTTCTCCCGATGATCCACCCCGGTCCGATGGGCAACATCGGTGGCGGGAACCTCCCGATGCGGGTTGCAGAAGGGACTGAAGGACTTGCCTTTCCACCACACGCAACCGCAGGTCACGATTTCAACCTCGTCACCGAGCGGGAGGTCGACACCATCTGCGAGACGGCCAACCGCGCCTACCAGCGAATCGAGTACACCGACACAGCCACCCGGGCGGTCCGTCTCACCGCAGGCGACGCGACCCTGACCGGTCACGCCTTCGGCGAGGATGCCCTCGTCGTCAACACGTTCTCACCCAACTGTGCCGACGACATCGAGTACGCCGTCGGACTGTCCGCAATCTTGGAGGCCAGGGCTGGTGCGCTTGAGGACGTCTTGCTCGTCGATGCACACAACTGTAATAACGGTCTCGAAGGGCAGGATCTCGGGCATGTCGTCTCCGGAAGCGAGCGCTCGTTCGATCTCATCGACGGCGCCGGGCGCCTCGGGGACCGCCTCGCTGCTCTCGAGCAACATCCGCTCCGACTCGGTGTGGCCTGGGACGAGACACCCTGGGAGCCCGCCGATGGGATCGGCCCACTTGGCATTCGCGTGGCTGCCCTCGAAACCGGTGGCCACACGACCGCGCACGTCCTCGTGGACGGCAACAACATGGAACCCGGCCTTCGGGAACAGATTGTCGATACCGTCGAGGCGCTGGAGACCGTCGACACCGCCGAGGTGATGACCAGCGACACACACATCGTCAACACCGTCGAAGCAGAGAACCAGGTCGGCGAGGAGATCCCCGACGCGGAGATCGTCGAACTTACGTGCTCACTGGTCGAGGAGGCAATCGGTGATCTCGAACCCGTCGAGGCCGGCATGGAAAGTGACAAGGCGGAGGTCACGGTATTTGGCAACGACCGCACCGAGACACTTGCCAGCCACGCCAACGCGATGGTTCCAATGGCCACCGCGCTCGCTGCTGCGTTCATTGGTGTCGTCCTCTCGGTTACTGTCCTGTTGTTCGTTCTCACCTCCAGGAGCTTCATCTGAATCTAAAAGCCAGCGGGCACCACAGCCCTCCCGACACACCACACGAACGTGACACGACAACCGGACAAAGATTTATCTCGCTGGTCCGGAACTGCAGTGTATGAAGCGGACACAGATTACAGCCGCCGACACCCGGATGAGTACAGCAAGCGTCTGTCGGTCGGTGACCGACTCACTGGGTATCGACGGCTTCGAGTGGAACTACTACCGGGCTGCTCCCGAGGAAACTCTGTCGGTGTGTTACCACGCCCACCCCGACGAGGAGGAGATTTTTCACGTAATCGAGGGAACCGCGACCTTCGAGACCGAACAGGGGAAGATCTCAGTCGATGCTGGCGAGGTGGTCCGTTTCGAACCCGGCGAGTTTCAACACGGTTTCAACGAAACCGACGAGCAACTTACAGTGCTGGCGTTCTCTGCACCTCGGGAGCCGGAGATCGGTGGCATAATCGAGTGTCCCCACTGCGGTGAACGGGACCAGCCCCGGGCAGAGACGAGTGCTGATGGCACAAATCGATTGTATTTCTGTACTGTCTGCGATGCCGAGGTCAACAGAAAGGACTGATCGCACCGACGATTGTCACGTCTACTCACCGTGTGACTCCGCAAACGCCTCGAGCGCGGGAGCCTGTGTCGGTGTGTACGGAATCTGGAGTGGGGAGACGCTCACACAGTCGCGTCTGATCGCCTCGCGGTCCGGCGTCAGCATTCGTTCGTCGTAAATCTTCGCGGCGTGCTCTGGTTGTTCCTTCCAGGTAAACCGGAAGGCGTCTTCTGACTCGTCTATATCCGCGATAAAC
>JAQCMX010000040.1 GCA_028274885.1 Haloarculaceae archaeon | reverse complement strand
AGAGGCGTGCCGTCCGGCTGCCGATACTACCGTCTACGTAGGTTTTGATCCCCCCAACCTGGAGACGGTCACCGCCGTGGTTGGTCCGCAGGCCAGTCTCCAGCACAGCATCGAGGTGATCGGCCCAGTAGTTCAGCCGCACCCGGAGTGTCAACGCTCCTGCGTTGTCGAGGTCACGGTAGATCCGGGGGGCGTGGGAGTGGCGTACCATCTCGTGGACGCTCGTCACACCCCGGCGGTTGGCAAGCCGCTGAGCGATCTCCAGATACTCGCGGGTCCGGTTGAGATCGTCCCGAATTTCCCCCCAGACCACCTCGAGTGCATCCTCCACGACCACACCTGTCGGCTCCCCGCCCGCAGTGTGGACGTCGCAGTCGGGCATCTCCCCGCGGTAACGCTCGATCGCGACACTGTTGAGCGAGACGAGATGCAGGTCCTCCCGAAAGGCCGCGACCGGGCGCCCGTCGCTGACCGTCTCGAGGTCCTCCCGGCCGAGATACTCGCCGTCCCACCGACTCTCGTCGTAGCCAAAGCCAAGTACCCACTCGCTGTCCGGGCGTTCGTCCCGGATCCCACGGAGGCGGTCGAGACACCCCTCCGGCGAGTCAACCCCCGCGAGGTCGGCCTCGCGTTCGCGCCGACCCACCACCTCGAGGTGGGTGTGTGCGTCGACAAACCCCGGCAGGAGGTGCCGACCGTCGAGGTCGATAACGTCCGTCCCGAGTCCCGCCAGAAACCCCACGTCGTACCCGGGGCCGACGGCGACGATCTCACCGTCCCGGACAGCAACCGCCTCGCCGGCGTCCCGGGTCTCCACGTTACCGTTCCCGAGCGGGTGGACAACGGCGTTCCTAAGAAGCAAATCTGCGGGCTGTGACATGTACGTGACTGGCACGCGAACGGTCTTGAATATTGTCGGGAGTGTCCCCCCGGAACCGGCAGATGGCCGCTCTTTTGACCGAACAACCAGGTCACCATCACAACCCCGTATGCCTCTCCGCGGTGGCAGCGGAATCCCCAAAAACTGCGGGCAAATCTCGGACGGGCATCGATCCGACCGGGAACGAACCGGTCAGAGACGCAGAATGACCGAGTTTCACACGATATAAACGCACCGACATCCTGTGAGAGGATATATGCACCCGGAGGAGGTTCGCCAGGACTGGGCCGAACGGTCTGGGCGGTTTTCGCCGGCGTACTACGCCGATATCGGGCCAAACGAGGTGAGCGACATCATCGCAAGCGTTCTCGAGCACTACGTGGACGACACCGCCGCGATCCTCGAAGTGGGGTGTGGCTGTGGCCGCCACCTTGCCTCGCTCCACGACAGCGGGTTCGGGAACCTGACTGGGATCGACATCAACGACGAGTCCTTCGAGGTGATGGCCGAGTACTATCCGGAACTCGCACGGACCGGAAACTTCCAGACCGGCGCGGTAGAGGATCTCGTTCCGGAGTTTGCAGACGGCGCATTCGACGTTGTCTACTCGGTCGAGACGCTCCAGCACATCCACCCCGAAAACGAGTGGGTGTTCGAGGAACTGGCGCGTCTCACCTCCGATCTGCTGGTAGCCGCGGAAAATGAGGGCAACAGCCCCGAACGCGGCCGCGGGAACGCCGACGTCAGTTACGTCGACGACGAATTTCCGCTGTACCACCGCGACTGGAAGCGGATCTTCACCGATCTTGGCTTTGCGCAGTTGATCCGTGAGCCCACGTTACGGGATACGGTACGGGTCTTTCGCCGGGGTTGATCGCCGGCTCCGGACCGGTACCAGAGTGGTCGTTTACGTGCCACAGCGTCGTGGCTGCCCGAACTGGCAGTATGAGTCCGGCGCTGTGACACTCTGGGCCCACGCCGTCCGGAGCGCTTACGGTGGCTGACCGCCACCCTCCGTGTATGACCGACCCAGCGACACTCGCAGACCGCGTGCAAGCGGGTGAGCTTCGACTCTACGAACTCGAAGCAGAGAGCGATCCTGAAACCGCCGCCGCCGCGCGTCGTCACCTCCTCGAGCGCGAAACCGACGTGGATCTGGACGCGATTGGCGACTACACCTTCGACGCGGCCGAGACTGACCCGAACGTCGAGAATCTGCTCGGCGGAGCACAGCTCCCGATAGGGGTTGCCGGTCCGGTCCCGATCGACGGCGGCGCAGCGACCGGTGAGTTTTATTTGCCACTCGCGACGACGGAGGGTGCGCTGGTCGCCAGTCTCAACCGTGGACTCTCGGCGATTCGGGCTGCCGGGGGCGCGACCGCCCGCGTGACCGACTCGGGCATGACCCGCGCCCCGGTCTTCCGGGTGGCGGGCGTCGGCGAGGCCGAAACCGTCGTCGACTGGGTCGACAATCATACGGACCACCTGCGCGAGACCGCGGAGTCGACGACGGGCCACGGTGAGCTCCTGGCGGTTGATCCCTACGTCGTCGGCGACAGCGTCTTTCTCCGATTTGTCTACGACACCAAGGACGCGATGGGGATGAACATGGCCACCATCGCCACCCGGGCGGCCAGCGAGGTTGTCGAAGCAGAGACGCCCGCGCAACTGGTCGCGCTGTCGGGCAACCTCTGCTCGGATAAGAAGCCGGCGGCGATCAACGCGATCGAGGGCCGCGGACGCAGCGTCACCGCGGACGTGGTGCTCGACAGAGCCCTCGTGGAGGACCGTCTCAACACCACGCCCGAGGCGATGGTCGAGGGCAACACCCGAAAGAACCTGATCGGGAGCGCAAAGGCCGCGAGCCTCGGATTTAACGCCCACGCCGCAAACACCGTTTCGGCCGTCTTTCTCGCGACCGGACAGGACGCCGCACAGGTCGTCGAGGGGGCAAACGCCATTACGACGATGGAGATCCGCGAGACAGGGCTGTACGCCAGCCTTTCGTTTGCCTCACTTGAACTCGGGACCGTCGGTGGGGGCACCCGACTCCCCACACAGGCCGAGGCACTGGACGTGCTTGGCCTCGCCGGCGGCGGTGACCCGCCAGGCAGCAACGCCGACGCGCTCGCGGAGATAATCGCCGTCGGCGCACTTGCCGGTGAACTCTCTCTGGTTGCGGCCTTTTGTTCGCGCCACCTCTCCAGCGCACACGAGCGACTCGGCCGGTAGCGAGGCGGTCACGAACGCGGCCCGTCGGCCACCGGTGCAGGGGGAGCGTGTCCCATGCAGGAACGCTTGGACGTTGCCCTCCTTCGGACGTGCCCTCACACCGAAGATAGTATCCCGAGGACAGAAAGTCCGGGAGCCTCCGGACGGATTCAGGACTCGCCCGTGAGGACCGCCTCCAGCGCGGCAGGCGAGTCTGCGATCCCGTCCTCGTCGCCGTCGGTCACGACCCGTGCGTTCCCTTCTGTCACTGTGTGGGTCCTGGCTGCGTCGGGAACGACGACAGTCTCGTGATCTGCGAGTCGGAGCGCAGCCCGGTGGAGGTCACTCCCCGCCTCCGTTCCCACCTCGACGTGCCGGGGCGTCCGCAGCCGGGCAGCAACCGTGGCGTAGTGGGCAACCTCGACGCCCATCCGACCGCTGGCGCCGGCGAACGCCGCGATGGCCTCGTGGGCAGCCCCACGGTACCGGTCCTCGCCGGTCAGGATTGCCAGGTCGAGCAACGCGTCGGCACATTCGACGGTCGTGTCCAGGGGGTAAAGCGGCCGATCGAGTAGCCCTGGGCCCCCAGTGGAACTGTCCTGGAACGCACCGTTTTCGGCCTGCAGGTGTTCGATGGTCCAGTCTGCCACCGCCCGTGCCGGTCCGGGCTCGCCGAGTACCTCCCACGAGGCCGTCAGGCCCGCGAGCACCCGTGCCTGATCGAGCAAAAGCCCCGACTCGGGGGGTTCCGGATCCCCTGTCTCGTCGGC
>JAQCMX010000007.1 GCA_028274885.1 Haloarculaceae archaeon | reverse complement strand
GCAGTCGACACCTCTTTGCCCGGCCTGCCGGAATGACCGGTATGGAACCGAAGCGGGAGTTGACCAGCGTCGACCTGCGGGCGCTTGCCCAGGAACTCGAACGGTACGAGGGCGCAGGGCTCGGAAAGGCGTATCTCTACGACGACGGGCTGGTGCGGCTGAAACTCCGCCACTACGAGTACGGTCGCCTCGAGCTGTTGATCGATGTCGGGGAGACAAAACACGTCCGGATCGCGGACGCCGAACACGTGCCACCGGCCCCCGAGCGGCCGCCGAACTTCGCGATGATGCTGCGCAACCGTCTGGAAGGGGCGGAGTTGGCAGGCGTCGAGCAGTTCGAGTTCGACCGGATCCTCCAGTTCGTCTTCGAGCGCGACGACACCAGAACGACGCTCGTCGCGGAGCTTTTTGGTGACGGCAATTTCGCGGTCCTGGACGACACGGGGGACGTGGTCGACTGTCTCGATACGGTCCGACTGAAATCCCGCACCGTCACACCGGGGTCGACCTACGAGTTTCCGGACGCGCGATTTAATCCGTTGACCGTGGATTTCGAGGGGTTTCGGTCGCGAATCGAACAGTCCGACACCGACGTGGTCAGGACGCTCGCGACACAGCTCAACTTCGGCGGAATCTGGGCCGAAGAACTGTGTACCCGGGCAGGGATCGACAAGACACTCGCCGTCGAGGATGTCGAATTGGCCCAGGTAAAATCTCTCCACGACACGGTGGCTGGGCTTGCCGACCGGCTTGCCGCCGGGAACTTCGACCCGCGGGTCTACTTAGAGCAGACACACCCGGTCGACGTGACGCCGGTCCCGCTAAAGGAACGTGCCAAATTGGAGGCCGAATCGCACGAAACGTTCACAAGTGGGCTGGACGCCTACTTCACGACGCTGGCAGAGGAAAGCGAGGAGACACGCGAGGAACCCGGCACACAGCGGCCGGACTTCGAGGGCCAGCTAGCCGAAAAGGAGCGGATTATCGCCCAGCAGGAAGGCGCAATCCAGAACTTCGAGGAGCAGGCCGAGCGGACCCGGGAGAAAGCCCAGTCACTGTACGGCCATTACGATCTCGTCGACGAGGTACTCAGTACGACCAGATCGGCCCGAGACGACGGAACGCCGTGGGAGGAGATCGAGGCGCTGTTCGAAACAGCGAAAGAACGTGGCATCGAGGCCGCAGAGGTCGTCGAGTCGATCGACGGAAGTGATGGGACCGTGACAGTCTCGATCGACGGCAGATCCGTTACGCTCCGGGTCCGGGACGGGGTCGAAAAGAACGCAGACCGTCTCTACCAGGAGGCAAAGCGCATCGAGGAAAAAAAGGAGGGGGCGATGGCGGCTATCGAACGGACCCGCGAGGAACGCAAAGAGGTACAAAAGAAACGCGAACAGTGGGAGACAGACGAGGAGTCCTCGGCCGATACGGAGGAAACAAAGGAGGAGAACGTCGACTGGCTCTCCCGATCTTCGATCCCGGTCCGGAGCAGCGAACAGTGGTACGAGCAGTTCCGCTGGTTTCACACGAGTGATGGCTTTCTGGTCATCGGCGGGCGCAACGCCGACGAAAACGAGGATATCGTGAACAAATACCTCGACCGTGGTGACCTGTTTTTTCACACACAGGCCCACGGCGGCCCGGCGACAGTCCTGAAGGCAACTGATCCCGGCGAGGCCTATAGCACGGACATCGAGATCCCGGAGCGGTCACAGCGGGAGACGGCACAGTTTGCCGTCTCCTACTCCTCGATCTGGAAGGACGGCAAATACGCCGCCGACGCCTACATGGTTGGGCACGATCAGGTGTCGAAAACGCCCGAAAGCGGCGAGTACCTCGAAAAAGGCGGCTTTGCTATCCGTGGCGACCGGACCTACTTCGAGGACGTGGCCGCCGGGGTGGCAGTCGGGATCACCTGCGAACCGGAGACGCGTGTCATCGGCGGACCAGCCTCGGCCATCCTCGGCCGGACCGAAACGGCCATTCAGGTCGAACCAGGCAGGTACGCACAGAACGATGCAGCGAAGCGGCTGTACCGGGAGTTTCGCGACCGGTTTGCGGACGAATCATTCGTCCGAAAGGTGGCGAGTCCGGACCGGATTCAGGAGTTTCTCCCACCTGGCGGGAGTACGATGGTCGACTCGGGAGATTAAAACCCGCGGGGACCGTACCGCTTGCTATGCCGGATCCAGACACGGAGGGTGTTCTCGTCTGGCTGGTCGAACGGACCTACTCCGACGACGAGCAAAACCTGATCATCCTCACGTACGCAACGCCGGACGGGGGCCAGTATTTCCGGAAAGAACGGGCACTCACGTCCTACACCGACGCCCGTGAGACAACGGCAGCGGTCGTGGCCGATCCGGCAAATCTCGGGTCGGTGGACGACGGTGACCGGCGGGAACAGTACGCCAGTGAGGCCCAGCGGATGCGGGACAGCCACGACCCCGACGAGGCCATATAGCGGGGCCGGAGACGAAAGTACAGGGGGTCTGTGTCGCCGAAGAAAGCAAATCTCTTAGTTCACTCGCCCAGAATCGGCTGGCGTGACTGATCCGGTCGAAGCGCCCGAAATCGAAGAGAGCGACATCCTTGGTACCGAGACGGGGGGTCCAGATGGCGACGGGAGCGGGCGGTCGGGTGTCGAGGCGGTCGAAAAGCGGGAGACGTCACAGAGTGGCGTGCCTTCGGAGGGTGCAGTCGTTCAGGATCGGTTCTCCTCGGACGGGGTGTTCCAGCGGATTGTCGCCGCAGACGGGGACCTCACAGCGAGCAGTCGGAACAGAAATCTCGTCGCTCAACGTCGTCGACCGTCCGGACGAGCGTGAAACCGGCCGTGTCTTTCTCGAACAGTGGGCCGACGAACACGGCCTCGACAGTGCGACCCTGGTTGACGGCTCCGGCGACGTCGAGGCTGCAATCGAGTGGGAGGCAACGGACCACACACTCGTATTAATCGGTGCGACAGACCGGGGGTTGCTCTCGTGTGTTGCGACTAATTCCCTGCACCTCGACGTCGCCAACGAGGTCGAGTGCTCGGTGTTGCTCGCCGAACGACCCCACAGACGATCACTCCGTGAACGACTCTTCGGGTAACCCGCTCTGGAGAGGTCCCGCCCCAGGGTGAGCGCACATACCGCCTTTGATCCAGTCCGATCTCGCAGGCTTCAGCGGTTGGTCTCCAAATTCAAATAATGATAATTTACCGGCACCTTTTCGTATCATACTATCCAGTATCTACCTGTATGGCAACGAGATTCGCCACCGAAAGTGGCTCTGGAGCAACCGGAAAAGAGGCCGTTGTTGAAGCGTTCGACAGTATCGCTGAAACAATTCCCGAGAACGAGGTCGACTTTGTCGCTGCGTTCGTGTCTCCAGCCTACGAGTATCAGGCTGTTGTTGAGACAATCGAATCTGTCAGTGACGGGGCAACTCTCATTGGCTCCTCGTCGGCTGGTGAGTTCACCGACCGCGGATCCGTGTCTAAGACAGTAACGAT
>JAQCMX010000024.1 GCA_028274885.1 Haloarculaceae archaeon | reverse complement strand
CCGTTCGTGTCGCGGTGTGGCATCGCGATCAAGGTGTCGTCCTCGGTGAGTGGGTCGTCGAGTTCGATCTCGATGTCCTCGTTCGTGCCCGGTTCGAGATACTCAGAGGCGCCGATGACGCTCGGAATCGCCTCGCCATCCAAGAGGCTGCTGTCGTGGATCACCACGAAACCACCGTCGTCCATCCGGGCGAAATCAACGAGGACGGAGTCGCCTTGGCTCTGCTGATCCGTAATCCGGACTGCGGCGTCATCTTCGAGTGTAACCGCCGCAGCGTTGGTTACCGGGTCCCCATCAGCGGTGTATGGGCTGTCCTCACCACCCTGTGAGTCGACGAAGTCGTAACTCTCGTTGCCGTTCGTGTCGCGGTGTGGCATCGCAATCAAGGTGTCGTCCTCGGTGAGTGGGTCGTCGAGTTCGACCTCGATGTCCTCGTTCGTGCCCGGTTCGAGATACTCCGAGGCGCCAATGACGCTCGGAATCGCCTCGCCATCCAAGAGGCTGCTGTCGTGGATCACCACGAAACCACCGTCGTCCATCCGGACCGAATCGACCGTGACCGATGTCCCGTCCGTCGATTGATCACTGAACGAGGCGGTCGCGGCACTCTTCTGTGTGTCGACGGGGATAACAGAGCCTTCCATCGAAGAGTGGGTTGTACAGATATAGGTGTCGAGTTCAGCCGCGAGATCCTCGGTTACGGTAAAGGAGAGAGTCTCCCCGCTGTCGTCCCAGTTGACCTCGGAATCGGGTTCGAAGGACCCCTCAGCACTCTGACTCAACAGGGCACTCCCGTCCTCGGAACGGAAGGCGAGGGGGTGGAAACTCCAGCCGTTGTTCTCGAATGTGTATCGAACGCCCTGCTGAAGCGTAAGTTCGGGGTTGTCTACCCCGGTCTCGGCCACGCTGTCGTCACCGTCGACGTTGGTTACCTCCCACGCGGAACTACCCACGTTGTCTACTGTCACCGTTACTGTGTCTTGCTGCGCTGCCGTCGCCGTCGTGCCTGTCCCGACTGCGACGAGCCCTGCACCAAGTCCCGCTAATACCCGTCGTCTTCGAGGGCTGTCCGGTTTCGCCATACTATTTCGATACAATTGCTCCAGCCTAAAGACCGTGTTCAATGTACAAAGGCACACGATGGTTGTCGGCGGGACGCAGGTGAGTTACTGTGACACCCCGTCACAGGAAAACGACCGCTCGTATACTCGTACGCTGGGCGACGCCGACACTCACACGGGGTCACCTCCCGAATCCTCAACGACGAGCAGACAGCCGGCCAGAACGAGTAACATCCCCCACAGCGCGACCGAACCGAACGTCAGAACCGTCCGTATCACGGTGAAGATCGGACCTGTAATCCCCGCCGACAGCGACGTGCCGTCCGATAGCTGCTGGACGTGTCGCGGAAAGATCGGGATATTGATGAACAACAACCCTGCGAGAAAGCACAACCGGGCTCGCCGGTGTTCTGTGACGTACACCAGCGCGACCAGGGGAAAGAACAGGTAGACGACGTAGCCCGCCGTCGAGGGAACAACAGTAATCAACAGCACGACCAGCGTTCCAAACAGGACGATCAGCTGGTCGTGCTCGCCCGAGCCGCGGCGATACAGCAGGCCCAGAACAGGGCCGAGTACCAGAAGCGAGATCAGCGTCAGCGCGTGGCCGGCAATCGGCAGCAGGTGCGACAGCGGGCGTTTCAACGAGAGATACATGAACTCCACGTCGAGCCCTCCTTCGAAGGCCCCGTTTCTGCTCCGCTCTTCCAGGATGAACTCGACGAACTCGACGTTTGTGTCGACGCCAAAGACGAGTACGCTGGCTGCAAGCGAGCCGGTCCCGACCACGAGTGCCGCGGCAGTCGCCCGATAGGCACGCCGGTGTAGCAGCCAGACGCCGAGCATGGCGGGAAACAGTTTAAATAGTGCGGCGACTGCCCACAGCGCCCCGCCGGCAGCCTCGCGGCCCCGCTCGATCGCAAAAAAACCACCGACGATCATGAGCAGGATAATCGGGTCGACGTTTCCCCGATAGACTGCGAGTACCACCGGCAACGAGAGCAAGAAAAAGCCTCTGATGAGCCACCGGTCGACCGCTTCGAGTGCCCGCCCGTAAGAGTCGATGTAATCGAGCGTCAACTGGCTGAGCGTCAAAAATGTGCCGGCGAGAATCGCGGCGTTGAGAACGTACGGCACCTGCCAGATCGGGAAGGCGCCGTAGAGGAGAAAGGAAAGGACAGTAATCGGGACGTAGACGTACTCTTTGCGGGTGAGGAAGTTCCCGTCCTTGACCGCATGGCCGACGAACGAATCACCCTGTAGCACGGACTCGCCCGCGAAGTAGTAGGCGTGAAAATCCAGTTCCGGTCCCGAGAGCAGTCGCAGGAGTGAGCCGACGAGTGCGAATACCCCCAGCACAATACCAACGGAGAGCACCAGACGCTCTGGCGTTGTCTCCCGGCGAAGCAGGGACCGAAACTCCATCGCCTCGACGCTGGAATGCTGGTAAAATCAAGCTTTCGACTGCCAGATATCGGCCCAACGATGCAAAAACAGGGCGCTGTGAGCCAGACCGCGTCGTTCGAACGGAGCGGTGGTCGCTACTTGGCCCCGTGGTTCGGAACGTATCTACCAATTCGTTAGCAACCGCACTCGTTAGAAATCGCTCGAACAACCGTTGTCGTCACTATTCTGTTCAATTCATACTGATTACTGCGGTTATTTTCGTGCCCATGCCGCAGATTTCGACGCTTCAAGGCGTGTAACACCTGTTGTTGCTTTCGACGGCGGGAAAGACTCGCAGTAATCAGTATCAGACCCACACTTCGATTCACTCAGCTACCGCTCCGAAGTTGAACGGCTCACAGCAACTCAACCCGGTTTCAGAATCCTCAATCGGGAAGCACCGACTCTGTGGGGTAGCGTTTAGGTGTCTAGCACCCGACGGTCAGATATGCACTGGCAAAGACGGCGTGATCTAGAAGGTGGCAAGGAGTTGGGTGTCTGGTTGCTCCTCGACGACGATACCGTCGAGAAAGAGCTGTACGTCGAGTCCCACGAGTACCGGGGCGGTGATTTCGACGTATACACTGCGTCTCCTGACGGCGAGTGGGAGCACAACGGCACCTTCGACACTGCCGATGCCGCATTCGATGCGGCTCTCGCACAAATCGAGGAGAGTCAGTCCCCTCTGGGAGGAATCTGAACTGGATTCTACAGACTAACCTCGACAGACGGCGTGTCCACACTCTCGAGTTCCTGTTCTCTTTCCACGTCTCTCCCTGCGAAGGCGTCACTGTTAGTTCGACTGACCTTCGGTATGGTCATCTTATCGTAGGACTGCTCATGCAAATACTCGTCACAGTTTAACAGCATTCGACCGGAGGTTCGGAGACAATCATCTATCAGGTACCGGATATCCTGACGGAGATCTGAACTGACCGAGACGGTTGTGCTCGCTGCGTTCGCTGCGCGCGCTACGACTCGTCTGCTCAACTCTCCGCGCCGCCTTTCCTACAGCACATGCTCCCCGCTACGCTCGTCGCAGTTGTGTTGCAGAGAAACGTCCTGACGGAGATTTGAACTCCGGTCCCTGGCTCCGCAAGCCAAGAGGATAGTCCACTACCCTACCAGGACTCACAAATAAATAGCGTTGTTCCAAATAAAGAGGTTACGGTTCCATCACCAGCCCACGAAAACGCGTGGGAGGGCCCGCTGGATCGGCTTCCGGTGGACAATCCACGCCTCGAAACCCACGGCGCCGATCTCTGGATGTTCCAACCGTGGGGCTGGCCGTGGCTTCCCACAGCCCGGAGCCACTGCCCGGCGGCACTGTAGTTGGGTGCTGAAGTTTATTTCTTATCGGGCGCAACCCTGCTGTGATGGATAGTACACGACTCCAGTGCACGCCGTCACGAACTACCGGACGGAAACGGAACGGACGGACAACGACAACGCTTAAACGGCGACGCTCGCATCATGACAGTAATGGGAGCGATTGAGGACATTTACGCGGATCTGGAGACGGATGTCCCCGAGGAGGAGTTCCGGGAGGCCGTCCAGGAGAAAGTCGAGGAGATGGATGGGCTGGTCGACGAGGAGACGGCCGCGAGCATCCTCGCACACGAACTCGCCGACAGGGAAGTCGAGACGATCTCGGATATCAAACCGGCGATGGACGAGGTGAAGTTTCTCGCCAAGGTCCGTTCAGTCGGCGAGTTGCGGACCTTCGATCGTGACGATGGCGAGGGACGAGTCGTCAACGTCGAGGCAGCAGACGAGACTGGTACCGTCCGCCTGGCGTTCTGGGACGAGCAGGCACAGTCTATCGCAGACGGCGACCTCGAACCCGGCCAGGTCCTGCGGATCAAGGGCCGACCGAAGGACGGCTACAACGGTCTGGAGGTGAGCGTCGACCAGGCTGAGCACGACGACGCTGTCGAGATCGACGTCGACCTGACCGAGCGCGGGACGATCGACTCCCTGTCACTTGGCCAGTCCGACGTGACACTCCAGGGTCTCGTCCTCGGAACGGACTCGGTTCGGACGTTCGACCGCGACGACGGATCGACCGGCCGGGTCGCTAACCTGACGCTGGGCGACGAGACCGGCCGGATCAGGGTCACGCTCTGGGACGAACAGGCTGATAAGGCGACCGAACTCGAGCCCGGGACCGCAGTCGAGGTGATCGACGGCTACGTCCGCGAACGTGAGGGTGACCTCGAACTCCACGTCGGCGACCGCGGCGCAGTCGAGACCGTCGACGAGACTGTCGATTACGACCCCGACGCGACACCGATCGCGGAGGTGTCGATCGGCGAGACGCTCGACCTGGCTGGGGTCGTCCGCTCGACGGACCCCAAACGCACCTTCGACCGCGACGATGGCTCCGAGGGGCAGGTCAGGAACCTCCGTCTACAAGACGAGACCGACGACATCCGCATCGCGCTGTGGGGTGACAAGGCCGATCTGGCGGTCGCTCCGGGCGACAGGGTGCTCGCCGCCGGGGTGGAGATCGAGGAGGGCTGGCAGGACGATCTCGAGGCCTCCGCGAGTTGGCAGTCGACCGTCACCGTGCTCGAAGATGTGGGCACCGGCGTCTCTGATGTGGATGATTCCGGGATGTCGGCGGATCAGGACGCCGGCGGGGGCGACGCTGTCTCGGATGGCGGCGATACCGCCGGGCTAAACGCCTTTGCAGACGGCGACGCGTCTGAGAGGGCTGACGAATCCAGAAACGGCGAGGGACGGGAATTCACCGGGACCGTCGTCCAGACGGGTGATCCAGTCGTCCTCGACGACGGCACGGAGACGATGAGCGTCGAAACCGACGCGACGCTCCGTCTCGGTGAGGAAGTGACC
>JAQCMX010000005.1 GCA_028274885.1 Haloarculaceae archaeon | reverse complement strand
TGATTCCCGATGAGCGTCCACGGGCCCATCATCCAGCCGATATCGGAGACCCAGAAAAAGCGGTCGGACGGTCTGTGATCGAACGCGAAGTAGATCTCCTTGGCCGGCTGGACGAGACCGCCTGCGTGCGTGTGAACTATCCCCTTGGGCTTTCCAGTCGTCCCCGAGGAGTAAAGCAACATGGCCGCCTGATCGGGCGGGAGCGACTTCGTCTCGTAGTCCGGAGACTGCGTCCCGACCGCCTCGTCCCACCACTCGTCACGGTCCTCGTTCCAGGCGACGTTGCCCCCGAGACGGTCGTACACGATCGTGTGTTCGACGTGGCCCGCTTTCTCGATTGCCTCGTCAGCCGCCTGTTTGAGCGCAACCTCGTCGCCGCGCCGGTAGAACCCATCGCCGGTGAAAAGCACGGAACACCCCGCGTCGGTGATCCGTGTCGCGGTTGCGTCGACGCCGAAACCCGAAAATATCGGGACCGCAATCGCGCCAACTTTGAAACACCCGTACAGAATCGGGACGATCTCCGGCACCATCGGCATGTAAAGACCGACCGTGTCGCCCGTCCCGACCCCACGCGCTTCGAGGCAGTTAGCGACCCTGTTGGACTGTCGATAGAGGTCGTGGTACGTTATTTCTCTAACATTTCCAGGTTCGCCTTCCCAGATGCAGGCGAGCCGGTTTCGGTCCGGTGAGACCGAGTGTGCGTGCCTGTCGACGACGTTGTGTGCGATATTGAGGGTCCCTCCCGGGTACCATTCGGTGAACTGAGGCCCGTCTGTGGCGTCGCGCACTCGGTCGTACGTCTCGTAGAACTCGAGCCCGAGATGCTCGACGACCTGGTCCCAGAACCAGTCCAGCCCCGAGGCTTCGACCCCCTCTCTCTCTGTCGTCGACCGACGGTGCAGTTCCTCGAAATCCCCGATGTCGTGTGCCTGCATAAACTCGTATACATTAGAACCTTCCACAAGCCCTTTGGACGGTTCGTAGACGATTTCGTCGATATCTCCCAGTGCTGTTGGCATTGTTTCACCCGATACCAACGATGACCAGCGTAAAAATACTATGTGAGCCCAACCGCAGCCGATTTGTTTCTCCCGCCGTTACTAGCTGACGATGACAGCGACCGCGGACGTCTCACGGAGACAGGCCTGGGTGATGGCTGCCCGGCCACAGACGTTGCCTGCGGGGGGCGCACCGGTCCTCATCGGGATCGCGATGGCGAGTTACGAGGGCGTGTTCGCCCCTCTCCCGGCAGCCGCAGCACTCGTCGGGGCGTTACTGATCCAGATTGGAACGAACTTTGCGAACGACTACTACGACGCCGTCAAAGGGACCGACAAACCTGACAGGGAAGGGTTTACACGCGTCACCGCAGGCGGCCTGATTGCGCCCGGACGTGTCAAATATGCCATGATAGCGACGTACACCCTCGCTGCAGTGGTCGGTCTGTATCTGGTCGCTGTGGGTGGCCTTCCGATACTGATCGTCGGACTGTCGAGTATCCTTGCCGGAGTCCTCTACACTGGGGGTCCCTACCCCTACGGCTATTACGGGCTGGGGGATCTGTTCGTGTTCGTCTACTTCGGTCTCGTGGCAGTCACTGGCACGTACTACGTCCAGGCAGTCACCGCATCCGGTGGGGGGTACGCTCCGCTCTGGGTGCCTGCCGGGACGGTTATCGGCGAGGCCGTATACGCCGGGGCGGCCGCCGGGGCGCTCGCGACAGCAGTTCTCGTCGTCAACAACATCCGGGATCTGGAGTCAGACCGCGACGCCGGGAAGCGAACCCTCGCGGTCATGCTCGGTTACACGCTTTCCCGGGTCGAGTTCGTGGCACTTTTACTCGTGACCTATCTGGTCCCACCGGTTCTCTGGCTCGCCTTTGCGTATCCACCGACGGTCCTGGTTGTGTATCTCAGTCTTCCGCTCGCGGCAGCGATCGGCCGTACCGTTCTCTCCCAGACTGACGGCGAGAGGCTCAATCCGGCGCTCGAACGGACGGGACAGCTTCTCGGGCTGTACGCGCTCCTGTTCGTTGCCGGACTCGTCGGTCCGGAGGTGCTCGCATGATGAAAAAAAGCCAGTTCACGGTACATCTGGAGCGACCGTTACAGACGGCTCGGGGCCGGATGACCGAGCGGAGCGGCTTTCTGGTCCGGATCGAACACGAGAACACGGTCGGCGTCGGTGAGGCAACGCCGTTGGCGGGGTGGACTGAAACCTACGAGGAGTGTCGTGGCGCCCTCGACCGGGCGCGGACAGTCGCAGACCACCTCGACTGGGGGATCGCGCTTGCGAAACTCGAGGAGCCGGCGGCGCGCCACGCGATTTCGCTGGCGCTGGTCGACGCCCGCGCTCGCTCGGTGTCCGAGCCGCTGTACCGTTCGCTCCCGAGCAAGCAGTCCCGGTCGCCTGCCGTGGGGTCCGTGCAACAGGTACCGGTCAATGCCACAATCGGTGGGGGTGATACCCCTAAAACAACCGCTACCCTCGCGAAGGCGGCTGTAAACGACGGATTCGAGAGTTTGAAACTCAAGGTCGGGACGAATGGGATAGAGGAGGACATAGAGCGCGTCCGCGCCGTTAGAAACGCCGTGGGAGAGGATGTCGAAGTGCGCGTAGACGCCAACGGCGCGTGGACCGGTGCCGAGGCACGCGAGGCAATCGAGTCTCTGGCAGCGCTGGAAGTCGCCTACGTGGAACAGCCGCTGCCGGCCGGTGAACTCGGCGGCCACGCGTCGTTGCGCGGCGGTCCGGTCGACATTGCACTGGACGAGACACTTTCGATCCACGACGCATCGACGATCCTAAACGAGGAGGCCGCAGATGTCCTCGTCATCAAGCCGATGGTCGTCGGTGGTGTCGACCGGGGACGGGAGATTGCCAGGATGGCCCGCGAGGCGGGTGTCGAGCCGGTTATTTCGACGACGATCGACGCGGCGGTTGCTCGGACAGGGGCCGTCCACCTCGCTGCCAGTATTCCGGATGTTCGTCCGTGCGGACTGGCGACGGCCAAGATGCTTGTGACTGATCTCGCCGCCGACCCGGCGCCGGTTGAGGACGGATACGCCACAGTTCCGCAGGACAACGGCATCGGAGTCCGACCCGATCTGATCTGAGATGGCCAACCACTCGTGTCCAACCGTCGATTTCCTGCACCGGCGGGCAGCACTGACGCCCGAACGAACGACACTCGTCGATGTCGATCAGGATCGCGAGTGGACCGCACAGAGCCTCGACAGATTCGTTGACAGGGTAGCCACTCGTATCGCGGCGGTACTCGGATCGTCCGATCTCCCCGCGGACGAGCCATGCGATCGGAGATGGGGCGAAGAGTCGGAACTTCCAGGCCCGCGGATCGCCTGTGTGCTTCCGACTGGAGTGCCGTTCGTCGTGACATTCTACGCGGCCATGCGCCTTGGAGCCCTCCTCGTGCCCCTGCACACCGAACTGTCGGGGACTGCGCTGGAAAACAGAATCGAACGGGCCGAGCCCCACCTTCTCGTTCGTACGAACGGTCGGGAACCGATGACAAGCCGTGTTTCCTGCCCGACTCTCTCGGTCGAGCAGCCCGAAAACGGACAGTCAGAGGCCCTGCTTTCGAACGGGGAGGCGGGGGCAGAGGATAACGGAGTTGGCGAACTGGGCACCTCCAGTCGGGCCCCAGCGAGGAAAGCGGAGTTGCCGACAGCACTCGACCCCGACCAGCCCACTCTGATCGTTTTCACCTCCGGAACGACCGGCGAATCAAAGGGGGTGCGGATCACGCCACGGAACTTGTTTGCCAGTGCCACCGCCTCGGCACTTCGTCTTGGCCTGCGTGATGGGGATCGGTGGCTGTGCTGTCTGCCACCGTATCACATGGGTGGCCTGTCGCCGGTCGTCCGAACTGTTGTATACGGGACGACTCTCGTTCTCCAGAGCGAGTTTGGGGCGGAGGCAACACCGACTGCGATGGCTCGACACGAAGTGACCGGCATCTCGCTCGTCCCGACACAGCTGCGCCGACTCCTTGATGCCGGGTGGTCACCCACAGACGACCTCCGAACGGTGTTACTGGGTGGCGCACCGGCGTCTAAGTCGCTGCTCCGGCGCGCAGTGAAGGCGGACGTCCCGGTGGCGCCGACATATGGGCTGACCGAGACAGCGTCACAGGTGGCCACGGCCAGACCCGACACTGTGCGGGACAGGGTGGGGACCGTCGGTCCACCGCTTTACTGTACTGAGGTCTCGATTATCGATGAGGGGACACCTGTGGGGCCAGGGGAAAGCGGTGAAATAGTCGTCCGGGGCCCGACTGTCACGCCGGGGTATCTCGACGAAGCCCGGACACGGCAGGCCTTCGGGGAGTACGGCCTCTCGACGGGTGACGTTGGCTACCGGGACCAGGCTGGAAGGGTGTGGGTGCTCGGACGTGCCGACGAGATGATTCTCACCGGTGGCGAACTTGTCGCACCCGGGGAGGTGACCGGGACGCTGGAAGGGCACCCGACGGTCGAGGAAGCCGCAGTCGTTGGGCTCGCGGACAAAAAGTGGGGTCAGCGTGTCTCGGCGCTCGTCACGACCGGGTCAGAGGTCTCACCGGACGAACTGCGGGCATACTGCAGAGATCGGCTCGCTGGGTTTAAAATCCCAAAATCACTTGTCATCGGCGACGAAATCCCACGGACGCAATCGGGGACCGTCGACCGCGAGGCGGTCCGTGAACGCCTCCGTGAAGAACCGAACGAGTAAACCCCCTGACGGTCGCGGGCTGTATCTCAATACATCAGAGCGGAGTTGAGAGCAAACAACTATACTTCCAACCCACGCTATAGCACGCATGCGCGTCTCGACTGGCGTCCCCGGTTTTGACGACCTCGTCGAGGGGGGGCTTTTGCCCCATCGACTGTATGTCCTCAGTGGCCCACCGGGAAGTGGGAAGACAACCTTCTGTTCGCAATTTATCACACAGGGCGCAAAGCAAGGGGAGGAGTGTCTGTACGTGACCATGCACGAGACGAAAGAGGAGCTAACCGAGGACATGTCGACGTTCTCCTTTGGATTCGACAGAGCCGTCCGGTCAGACTCTGTCCAGTTTCTCAACCTTGTGACCGGGTCGGGCAAGCGGAAGATAAGCCAATTTGGCACAGAGGGAGGACTGACGAATCGTCTGGTTGCGTATCTCGAATCCAACGACATCGACCGGGCAGTCATCGACTCGACGATGTTGTTACAGCATTTCTTTGCCGACATGTCCGACGAAGTCACCGGCTTTTTTTCCGCACTGAAACAGACCGATACAACAATTGTCCTCATCTCCGAAATGACCGATCCAACCTCCTACGCCGACGAGCACTACCTCGCACACGGCGTTATCTTCGTTCACAACTTTCTGGATTCGGGCGGGATGACACGTGGCGTCCAGGTCATCAAAATGCGGGGCACGGCAATCGACAGCGACATCAGGAAGATGTCGTTCTCCGATCAGGGGCTTCAGGTACATACTGATAAGAAGGTACAAACGTGACAGTGTAATTATGAATAGATACGAATCCGCGTACGGGAAAGACTGGGACTCCCTCGGCAAGCAGGAGGCGATCAATAGAGCCTACGCGCTCGGCGTTGGAACGGCACTCGACGAGTATCACCCGGCGGAACTGGATGCAATCCGTGCGGAGATGGCCAACGCATACGACAAAAGTGTCGTCGAACTCGCCTTCGACGAGGGCAAAAACGAGGGGCAAAAGATCAAACGGGACCAGGGAGAAGACAACGAAAAGGTCTGGGCACAGCTCGTCGAAGGGGGCGGCGGGGATGTGGCTGAAACACCGGCGGAGGGACCGGCTGGGCTGCCAGACTCAATTAGTCGTGCGGAACTACTCGAGAGACGGAATCTGGATACAACGCAGGCGACCGAACTGCCGGAGTTTCTGCAAAAGGACTGACGGTGATTATTGCGACTCTGTCCCGCTGTGAGATAGTTTGAAATCCCGGGTTCCCAATACTACTCGTAGATGCAGCGACAACAGCTATATAGCGTCGGTATTGCGGGTTCCGGGCTGTTGCTGGCGGGCGTACAGCTAGTCCAGGGGTTACAACAGTCCAGCCGCCCGGTCGTGTTTGCATTCGAAACGGTACCGTTCGTACTCATCGCACTCGCCCTGGCCTACACAGGCGGCTGGCTCTACGGACAACCCGAGTTTGCTGGAGACATGTCCGTGATCGTCGCCTGGGGGCTTGGAAGTGCGCTGTTGTTTGCCTCCGTCGCGGCACTCCTCTTGTTCAGCCAGCAGGTGACACTCGGGACCCTCGAACAGGCACAGTTTGTCACGATGAATCACATCACTGTTGGTGCCGTTGTCGGGGTGCTGGTCGGCCTGTACGACGTTCGAAGCAGGCACCGCGAGCGCGAACTCGAACGCCAACGCGACCGCGTCGAGGCGTTTGCAAACAAAGCTGCCGACGTGAACAACTACGGGCGTGCGCTCAGCGGATGTGAGTCGAACGCGGAGGTGAGTTCGCTGTGCATACAGGGTGTACAGGCGCTGCTGGGGTTCTCGGAGATGGCGACCGTTGTCGTGGACGAATCCGCAACGAGGGTGATCGACAGCACCGTCGCCGGTATCGATACGGAAGATATCACGGAATTAGCCCGAAAAGGCGCCAGACAGGAAACGGGGACAGTCAGAACGGACCGATCCCTCCCGAACCTGTCAGAGAGCGTCCTGACGGTCGGGATTACCTCCCAGGGGGACGCCTCCGTGGTGTTGGTAGCACGAACGACCCAGGATGGGCTCGAACAGGAAGAGATCAAGCTCCTTGAGCTGATGATCGCTCACGCCCGGACTGCAATCGACCGGATTCAGGAAGGTGGGACGTTGAGAGCTGATACTGCTGGCTGTAACTGATATCTGTAAAATCGATCATCAAACTCGGGGCGTTATCGGCCGGAGTCCAACAGCGCGACCTCGGAAAGCAGTTGATTTTCGCTCTCAGTGCTAAGAGACCAATACCAGTCGTTTCCGCGTACCGGAGCCACACCGCCGTCTTACCGGCCGGAATCTCGACTGGGTCCGAAACCAACCGCGACAGCCCGTGTGTGCACATACAGCTCGACCAACGATATAAAACGTCTGGCCTGTGAACCGCATTTTATGTCGGCTTCGGAACTGGCCAGCGAAGTACAGAAGGCGGCGGATGTGGACGGCGAAGCGTTTCGGGCCGCGGCGATGGAGGAGGCCGAACAGCTCAAAACGGAGGTCCGCGACGGAACGTTCGACAACACACAGGCACTCGTCGGTCTCGAACTGGAACTGTACGCGGTCGACTCACGGACCGACGCGCTCCGGCGGATGCCGCGGCAGTTACTTGGTTTGATCGGGTTCGAGAAGGAACTGGGACTACACAACGCAGAGGTACAGACTACGCCGCTCCCGCTCACGGGGTACGGACTCGAAGCCCACGAACGCGAGATTCAGGCGCACCTCGCCCCGGCGCTTGAAAAGACAGGTGTCGAAAACATCCGGCTTGTGGCGGACGGCATCTGGACGGTCCCGCCGACGGGGGAGACGGCGACCGACTACCTCACCGACAGCGTCGAGGAAGACGGCGTTCGGATCGCGACGAACATGAGCGACGCGGTTCGGTACCACACCATGGCGAACACTGCCTACCCGGCAAACTGTGACATCGAGGCACCACACGTCTCCTTGTCCGGCGAGACCGTGATGCCAGAGAGCCTCATCACGTCGATCCAGCCCCACTATCAGGTTCCCCACGCGCCGGACCTGCCCAAATACTTCCGGTACGCGCTTCGTGTGGCCGCCCCGTTGCTCGCGCTGGGGGTAAACGCGCCTTTCTTTCCGCCGGATCTGTACGAGGACGCACCGGACGCTGAGATCGTCGCAAACGCACATATGGAAAATCGGATTCATATCTTCGAATCGGTGTTGAACCCCCCCGACGACTCGGGGGTACCACCCAAGGTGTGTTTTCCACCGGATTTCGAGACTGTTGAGGATGCCATCGACGACATCGCCGCGGACACCTGTATCGTCCCGAGACCGGTCGACCAGACCGGCAGGTTTGACCACGCATTCGCACACTTCCAGCACAAACACGGTAGCTACTGGCGCTGGATCAGGCCTGTGTTCGACGGGCGCACTCGATCGGACGCGAACGCCCGCATCGAATTTCGTCCGCTGCCCGCACAGCCGACCGTCCGTGACTGTGTGGCCTTCGAGGCGGTGTTTGCAGGGCTGATGGAGAGTCTCCCACGACGCGAGCATCCTGTCCAGGGCCTCGATCTGGAGACCGCCGAGCGCAATTTCTACAATGCAGTCCGGGACGGACTCCAAGCGGAAATCACGTGGCTCACAAGCGACGGGGCCGAGACGACTGCCATCGAGGAAATCTGTGCCGAATGTTTCGAGTACGCCCGGGACGGACTGGAGTTGCGCGGACTCTCCACCAACAAAGCCCGCGAGTACATCCGACCGCTCCGCGAGCGCCTCGACCGACGGATGACACCTGCACGCTGGAAACACGACCACGTCCGCGCGAGCGTCGACGCCGGGACTCCACTCCCGGAAGCAATCTGGGGAATGCAGACCGAATATATCGAGCGTCAGCGCGAGACGCTGACCGAGGGATCGTTCATCGGTTGGCTGTGACTGTCTACGAGGAGAGACTCGACAGAAAACCACCGACAGCGCCAAAGACCAGCGAGAATATCCCGCCCCAGATGACGAGCGTGCCACCAAGTTCCGGACCGGCGCTTCCGCCGGTCTCCTGGATCGTAAACAGGAACGTCCCGGCAGCAAGTAGCGGTAGGTAGCCGATGACGACGCTTGCACCTGTCACGACCCCTTCGGCACCCGAGAGGGGCCCCGTGACCCGTGAGGCAGCGGAGTACCCAGCAATCAGCAGCATTACCGCTACGATTGCATAGAAGACAACGGCATTGAGTTGGTCAATCGTGTCGAGAGCGTTGAAAGTTTGTACCGTTGTTCCGCCGGCGCTGGCAGTAATATCGACCATGTGAGCGTTATAAAATGCCCAGCCCACTTCCTGTGGTTCGTCGATATTGATGTTTCCGTTGGTGATCTGATCCAGACGATAAAGGTAGTACCCAGTGGTGAGAATCAACGCCAGCAAAAAGCCGAGCAATCCGTAGACGAACCCCCCAACAGGTCGAAAGCCACGCATGATCAAATCCGCAATATCCGAACTGCTTCCGGCCGTGGCGCTGCCGGTTCTCTGTGGCTGGTTTTGCTGTCTTTGCGTTTGTTGTGGCTGCTGGCCGGACTGCCGTGGTTGTTGGCCGGACTGCCGTGGTTGGTGGCCGGACTGCCGTGGTTGGTGGCCGGACTGTCGTGGCTGCTGGCCGGACTGTTGTGGCTGTTGTGGTTGTCCCGAGCCGTGGGATTGTTGTCGTGGGTGACGGGCGTCCTGGGGTGGTCCGGGATCCCCCGTCTGTTGCTGTTCTGACTGTGGTCCGCGACCACCCTGCGAGGGTTGCTGTCCGGAGGCCTGACCTGACGACTCGGGTGATTGCTGGGGCTGTTGCTGTGATGGCTGCTGGGTTGGCTGGGCGTTTTGATCGGAGCCTTGCTCTGGCTGTTTTTCGGCGGTCCTGTAGGTGTCAGGATCCTGTATCGTGACATCGTGTTCCTCGGCCCGTTCACGAACCTCGTCGGTGACAGTCCCAAGGGTCGTCGCCTCGACGATGTCGGCCCCGACATTTTCAGCTCTGTCTGCCAGCCACTCGATATCCTCAGCGGTGAGGGATGCACTGGCGGCCGGAACGACCAGGACCAGTTGTCGTCTCGATGTGTCCGGTTCGAGTCCCGCGACCCGATACACCCCTCTGGTTATCTCCTCACGGTCTGTTTCCCATCCCGCCTCCGTGAGATAGTGTTCGACGATCCGGTCCAGTGTCTGTCTGTCTTTGCCGGCCATGAGGAGATATTCAACTGGCACTAAATTTATATCTTTATGAATCGTCAAGACACCAATGACGAAGGATGGACGACATGGGCGAATACGTATCAGTAATTTCACACGCACTGGCACAGGAAGTTCTCACCGACCTCAGACGAGCGGAGACAACCGACACCGAATTCAGGACCGGACTGGTTCGCCTGGGACAGATCTGTGGGTACGAACTGCTTGACTCGCGGTTCGATACCCGGAGCGAGGAGGTCCAGACGCCCCTCGCCGCTGCAACCGGTACGAAAATCACTGGCAGGGATACTGTCGTACTCGTAAACGTCCTCCGAGCCGCAACCCCCTTTGTCGAAGGGCTGTTGCAGGCTTTCCCCGCTGCGCGACAGGGCGTGATCTCTGCCTCGCGCAACGAAAGCGCAGGGATGGAAGACGGCGCTTTCCCCGTCGCTGTGGAGTACGTCAAACTACCCGACATCGAGTCGACAGACACTGTGGTTGTCGCGGACCCGATGCTCGCAACAGGGAGTACAATGCTGGAGGTGCTCGGGAAGGTGACGGAGGGGGCCGATCCCGGACAAATTGTGGTTCTCTCCGCGGTGAGTGCAGCGCACGGTCTGGAATCAGTCCACGAACAGTTTCCGGGTGCCGACCTCGTGACCGTCGCAATCGACGACCACCTCGACGACGATGGTTTCATCGTACCGGGACTCGGTGACGCCGGTGACCGTGCCTTCGGGACGGACTGACCCGGGGACGGACTGTGACCGCTTTTGGGAAGCGGTGGCCATCACAACTCGACCCGTTGTGGCCTCTCTTTCGTGTTCACCTACACCGCAGCGATAGCGGAGGATCGGATAAGATTACTGATAGATTGTTTTCAGATACCAATCCCTCGAACCGGTGTCTGGTCACACCTCGAAGTGCAAATCCGATCCTCCAGGGCACGCACTCGGGAACATCACTCGAGGGTCGCGCGGCCGCTCGTGGCACTCCGTATGCGGTCGCGCAACCGTGGCGCTGAAGCTGCAGGGATAGACACGTCGAAACTGACCGTTTCCTCGTAGGTTGCGTCGAAATCAGCGCCGGTGCTTTCCAGAATCCCCCGGACGGTGCCGGAGTCGTCGTAGGCGACAGTCACTCTCAACTGTTCCTGTGGACGCTGTTCGACGACGCCTGCGTCTTCGATTGCCTCTTTGACCCCGCGGCTGTACGCCCGGGCGAGACCGCCAATCCCGAGTTCGGTTCCCCCGTAATAGCGCGTGACGACTGCAACGACGTTCTCGAGATCATCCTGTTTGAGGACGTTCAACGCGGGTTTGCCCGCGCTCCCAGCGGGTTCACCGACATCGCTTGCCCACTCTCGGAGTGGCTCGGCTCGCACCCGGTAGGCTGGAACAGTGTGGGTTGCGTCGGCATACTCGTCCCGCACGCTCTCGGCGACGGATTCTGCAGCCTCAACTGTCTGGACCGGTGTGACGTGTCCGATAAACTCCGAACCGCGGACCTCGAACCGCGCCTGCCCCTGGCTGTCGAGGGTCCTGTAAGCACCGTTCACGGTCTGGTATTCGGGTGGTGTCTGCTTGTCGGTTTCGTCGAGGATGATTCCACAATCCGACAGTTCAGGCGAGTTCGATGCTGCGGACGAATTCGAACTGGCGGATCTCGTTTATAAATTCGCCCGGAACTGGCTGATCGGTGATGACGTACAGCTGTGGCT
>JAQCMX010000004.1 GCA_028274885.1 Haloarculaceae archaeon | reverse complement strand
CTGAGAGGGCTGACGAATCCAGAAACGGCGAGGGACGGGAATTCACCGGGACCGTCGTCCAGACGGGTGATCCAGTCGTCCTCGACGACGGCACGGAGACGATGAGCGTCGAAACCGACGCGACGCTCCGTCTCGGTGAGGAAGTGACCGCACGCGGGACGCTCCGTGGCGACCGACTCGACGCGGACGAAATTCTCTGACGTGTTCGAAAACGCTTAAGGCGGCTACAGCCTGGTTGTGGGGTATGAGTGTCGAGCTACCGTTTGCCCCCGTCGACGACATCATCCGGGAGAATGCAGACGGACTGCGTGTCAGTGCGGACGCCGCCGAGGAGTTGGCTCGCCGTATCCAGTCCGAAGGTGCAAAACGGGCACAGACCGCAGCAGTGCGTGCGGATCAGGACCACAGAAAGACGCTAATGGCGACGGATTTCGGTGGTACCGATCCCCCGGACAGGGACACGGTCGCCCTGCCGATCGCGCCGGTCGATCGGATCGCGCGCCTCGATATCGACGACCGGTACCGTGTCTCTATGGACGCCAGGATCGTTCTGGCGGCACAGCTCGAAGCGTTCGCCAACCGGATCGCTGCGGCCGCTGCACTTCTCGCTCGACACGCGCAACGCCGGACGATCACGGCTGACGACATCGGACAGTACTTTCAACTCGAACATTACTTCGAATGAACTTCGGTTACCGCGAGACCTGCCTCGAACACGAGACTGGCCCCCGCCACCCGGAGAGCCCCGACCGACTCCGCGCCATCCGTCGGGGACTCACCGACGCACGCGGTGTCAGGTACGTCGACGCCGAGTCGGCTTCGCGCGAACAGGTTACTGCGATCCACGACGAGGGGTACGTTGACGACGTGGAGTCGTTCTGTGCCGACGGGGGTGGCAACTGGGATGGGGACACGGTTGCGGTCTCGAACACCTGGGAAGCCGCACTCGCGAGTGCCGGTCTCGCCGAGTGGACCGCACGGAGCGCTCTGGCGGGTGCAGACGGGCGCGACACCCCGTTTTCGATCGGCAGGCCACCGGGACACCACGCCGTTGCTGACGATGCGATGGGGTTTTGTTTTTTCAACAACGCTGCGGTCGCGACACAGTCGGCGATCGACAGCGGGGACGCCAAGCGTGTCGCGATTATCGACTGGGACGTCCATCACGGGAACGGCACGCAGGACCTCTTTTATAACCGTTCGGATGTGTTCTACGCCTCTATCCACGAGGATGACCTGTATCCGGAGACCGGGCAGGTGGCCGAAACCGGTACCGGTCCCGGCGAGGGGACAACGCTGAACGTTCCGTTCCCGCCCGGGACGACTCACAAGGGGTTCCTGACAGCGCTCGATGACCCGATCCGCCCCGCGCTGCTCGCCTTCGACCCCGAACTGCTGTTGATCAGTGCGGGCTTTGATGCCCACGAACACGATCCGATCTCGCGGATGCGTGTCTCGACGGAGGGATACGGCCGCCTGGCTGCCAGTGTGCGCGATCTTGCCTTGGATGCCGATGCAGCGCTTGGATTCATTCTCGAGGGCGGATACGGACTCGAGACCCTCTCGGACAGCATCAGGATGGTCCACGAGGTCTTCGATGGGTACCAACCCGTCAGTGACGATGCCGGGATCAGCGACGACGCCGAGGCGATCTTGGAGACGGTCCGCGAACAGGACTTCGACGGTGTGTGAGACTGTCGGTGTCTGTTCGGGAAGGCACTATCCGATACCAACCGCGAGCACAACCCTCCGGAAACAGCGGTGTTTAGCCCCGCGGCGTCGGGGACAGATAGCGGGCAAGTTCCCGGCCAAAGGCCTCGGCCAGTTCCCCAATCCCCTCGCCCACGAGCAGGTCGTAGCCGTCTTCGAGTGCTGACTCGACGTGTGCGCCGAGCGCGACATCAAAGATAGCGTCGCTACCGAGCAACGCTGCCGCGGTCTCGAACGCCCGTTCGCGTTCGACGACGTACCGGTTCCCCTCGATGAACGGTCCGTAGACGTCCGCTCCGGCGTACGCATCGCAGAACTTACGTGCGTGTTCGCGGACGTGGACCGGGGGGCCGTCGTGGCGTTCGATCCGGGGCCGTTCGGCGACAGCGAGTTCGAAAAGTAAGACAGCTGTCTCGTCGGCCAGGGCGACACTGCGAAGTACGTCGAACCCGCGACGATCGAGTTCGTCCCCGATCCCCTCTCGGGACCGTTCGAGCTGTGGCCACAGTTGATCGTCGACCACGTCGGGAGCGTCGAAGCGAACGGCGACCGGTACCGTTTCCCGGTCGGCAAACGCCGTGCGGACCGCCTGCGCTTCGAGTGGCGCGGGCGCGGCCGACTCGAACAGCGCGATCCGGGGTTTCGCAACCAGTTCCCGGGCGAAGTGCTGGACGCGAGCCACGTTTGCCGCCGAACAGACCGCCGCAACGTTGCGGTCCGGGTCCGTCGGGTCGACGACAACCAGCGCATCGTCGAAGGCGGTAGTACCGTGATCGGCCGGGTCGAACTGGACTGGTGGGTGCCAGCCCGTGGCGGCGTCCACCAGCGACCGGAACCCCCCGTACTCGAGTACCAGCAGTTCGGTCAGAAAACCCGAAAACCCCTTCGTGCGCAGATCGCTGCCGTAGACGCCGATCCCGTTAAAAAACTGCTTGCATACCCGTACGTCACCTGCGAGGTCGGAATCGAGGCGCTCGCTCACGTAGCTGTTGTGAAACGGCGTCCGATCGACGGCCGACTGAATCGCTGTCGCGTCGTCGACGGCATAGCAGGGGACAAGATCCACCGCAAACCCGCCGACCTCCCCGACGACGTAGGGGTGTTCCGCAAACTCCTCGGTGCCGTTGGGCAACACGGTGTGACCGATTTTGAGACCGAACGCTTCGAGTTCCTCACGGTCGAGCGATGGCGGAAAGGCCACGAACAGATCGATATCGCGCTCGCCCGCCAGCCACGTGTCACGGGCGGTGGAACCGACGTGTTGGATCTCGACCTCGACGGGCAGGTCCGCGAACGCGGACTCCGTGCGTGTGACGAGTTCCTCGCGGACTGCTGCAAGCGTCTGCCGTTCCTCGGCGTCGGGCTCGACACGCTCGCGGACCCGCTCACAGACTGTCTTGAACTCCCGGGTCATGCTCTCGGATTGTCCGCAAGTACGTGAAAGCGTGTCGGTGCGGGCTGGAAAGCGAAACGCCTATTGTACCGATCCGACTACCCCGGAATGCGAGCCGCCGTAGCTCAGCTGGTAGAGCGCCACGCTGTTAACGTGGTTGTCCCAGGTTCGAGTCCTGGCGGTGGCGCCTTCCTATACGGCATCCACAGAATCTGCTAACACCAGGGTAGAGATCAGGTCCCATCGCTGGATACGTCCGGCACACAGCCCTCCCCGCCGTCCTCGACGCGATTGTAAGCGCTGAAACCGCCTGGTACGTGTTGTACGGTGACGTATCGGCAGAAAACGCCAGGACTGGGATTCGAACCCAGAATCCCAAAGGGAACACGCTTTCCAGGCGTGCGCCTTACCATTCGGCCATCCTGGCTCGTCTACCGATTGGTCTGGGCGGTAATTAAGCACTTTCGCTCTGCACTGACGATACTGACAGCCGGTGAACGGACCCGGGGACCGCATCCGGTGACCGACACAGCTACACTGGCCGTTTTATTCTGTGACACCCGTTTGTGAGTTCAGGCGTATCGAGTCCAAAGCGTCCGACCCGCTCGAATGCGGTGAACTCGTCCAGGGGTTCGCGTGACGGTCGGTCATGGTTTAGGATCGTTTGCGACGTCAGTTTATCCGCTTTCGTTCCGACTGTGACGACGGACCCACGGACGGATCGTGTGGGCAGCCACGGCAGTGACCGCAACCACCAGCGCGGCGACCCCGACGATCACCCCCGGGCTGACGAACTCACCACCCACCAGATGATACCCCTGGAGAAGCACCAGGAAGACGAGGCCACCGACGACCCCCCACAGCAGGCTGTCTCTGACCGCCGGGTTCATCTATTTCGTCGCCACAGCCTCGATCTCGACCGCAACATCTTTTGGCAACTGATCGACACCGACCGCGCTCCTGGCCGGCGGTTCTTCATCAAAAAACGTCTTGTATGCCGCGTTCATCTCGTCGAACGCACCGATATCCTCCATGTAGACTGTCATTTTCAGTACGTCGTCCAGACTCGCATCCGCCGCTTCCAGCACAGCCCCGACGTTTTCCAGTGCCTGTTCAGTCTGGACATCGATGTCAGCGCCATCGAGCAGGTCCCCATCCGGTGTGAGTGGGATCTGTCCGGCGGTGAACACGAGATCGTCCGTCGCCGTCGCCTGACTGTACGCCCCAACCGCAGCCGGTGCATCGTCGGTACTGATCGTCCGTTTCATACCTTCATTTTCGCGTGCTGTTGTTATATATCTCCGGCTGCCGGCTGACCGCGTCAGACGATCAGTCCTCCAGACTGAACCGCTGTTTGCGTGTCTTCCGGACGACCCCCGGCGGAATCGTCTCGCCGTCGACCTCAACTGCCTCGCCGTCGGCGAGTTTACCGAACGCAGGTCCTTCCGGGACCCCAAGCGTCCTTGCGCGTTCGGGGTCGAAGACGCTCTCGCGGGCGACGATCACGTCCCCGTCACGCTCGATGGTGTCGTAGCGCTCTGCCAGGATGGTTGCGAGACGCTCAACGACCGCCCGTCGCTCTCCGGGTGAGGCGAGTACGACCGGCCCCGTGACGCGGGTCCCACCCTGATCGGTGCCAAAGGCCAGTGTCGCGCCCTCGACAGCCTCGTAGGTCCGCTGCCGATCGATGCCGCGTGCCTCGTCGAGCAACGTGTCGGGGAGCGGTTCCACGGTGAACGGGTCGCCGGCTGTGGCGGTTGTCGCACGCTCACCAAATCGGAGCCCCTCGTCCACGCGCAACACTGTCTGCTCGATGCTCCCGACAAATCCAAGATCGATGCCGTCGGTTTCGCGGACCCAGGTCTCGCTCACCGCCCGGTATCCAAGCCCCTCGACGGCGGCTTCCACCGCGGGTCGGTCACCGTCGACCAGTGCGTATGCCGCCGCGCTCTGCTCGAAGGCCTGCGCGAGTGCGTCCGCGCTTTCTGGACTCGCAAGATCATCCATCGCCGCCAGCCCCCAGTCGGCGGCGACGTGACCGATTGCCCAGTCGGTCTCCCGGATCACGCGCTCGAACCGCGGCGCGTAGTGGCCCCCACCCAGTCCGACCAGATGTCGGCGAGGGGCGTCGTCCCCAATCTGACGGTCTGGGGCCACGTCCCGGAGATCCAGAATTGCCTGTGCGACCGCGCGGGCGGCCTCGGGGTCGGCCCACTGTGACTCCCCGCTGCCGACCTCGACGAACATCGAGGGGGCCCCGACCGTCGAAGGGCCGTGGTGTGTACACTCCATCCCGACCTCGTAGCCCTCGGGGGCGTGTGCCGTTAGACAGTCGAGCACGCGGTCGTGGGCGTTCGGACATGCCCGCGCGAGGTCGTTTGTGTCGCCACCGTGCTCCGCCGGCCCGAAGTTCCCGGTGTGGTGGGCCGTCAACAGTGGTCCCGTCTCGCCGGCGTGTTTCGAGGCAACGACCACCAGCGTCGGATCGTCGAAGGCGTCGGCCGGTCGTTCCAGGTTGAGGTGTGGCTTCTCGAACTCGCGGATCCGAGCACCCGTGGTGTGATAGACCGTCCCGCCGCCCTCGCTGTCGGCCCGGGAGTGATCTTCCCGACGCTCCCACTCTGCCAGGTCGCGGAGTTGCTCACCGATATGCACCGAAGCGCTGTCCGCGCGGGAGACGACAATTCCGAGCATACCCAACCGTTGGAGGGGAGCCAATCGAAAAGCTTGCCATCTGCTCACTCGGTGAGATCCACGACCTCGTAGCTGATGTTTTGATCCCGGAGCCTGTCGGTGTGTTTCGAGAGCAGATCCGTCGACGCGATCAGCAGGACATCCAGGCCCTTTGTGGCCGCTTCCTGGACCGCTGGGGGGCTGCCAAACCGGATGTCCGGGTCCACCTCATCTGCTTCGGCCGCTGCTGCCGCCTCGACACCAGCCACCGCGACCAGATCGTTGCGGTCTGCCATCCCGGCAATCTGGTTCGGTTCGACCGCCGAACTCCCACCGTTTTGTACCTGCGGAATCGAGACGACTGTCACCGTCCCGAGATCGTACTCTACGACGCCCTCGAAGCCGGTGACACCAACGTCCTCTCCTGGTTTTGCGTTCGTAACCGCAACCGCAGTTGCACCCCCAGTGTCACCGGCTCTCGCCCGCAGTACACCGTCTTCCATGGTCAGCGTCACCGTCCCACCTTCCGCGATCTCCGTCGTTGCGATTGCGGTTTCGACGTCGACCTGTCCGATCACGTCTTCGGAGACGTGTTCGAGGAACTGACGCAGTTCGCCGGTCCGTGTGATCAGCCAGTCGACCCCCTCCTTGGTCACCTCGTAGCGTCCACGACCGTGTTTTTCCACGTACTCCTGGCTGATCAGTTCCTGCAGATAGTCGCTGACCGCCTGTGCGGTGATCCCGATCGCCTCGGCGATTTCCCGCTGGTTTACCGCGGGCTGGCGCTCCGCAATCTCGACCAGAATCTGGTACCGCGTCGCGTTTCGCTTACTCCGGAGTACCCCGAACTCACTGTCCGCCTCGTCAGCCATTGGTGACCTTCCGGGCGCGATAAAAAAGTACCTTTGCCCTACTACTGCCTGTGTTTGTCTCTCGCCCCAGTCTGCCGAGGTGGATGAATATCAGGTTTCCTTAGAACAAACAAATTTTATACTGGCTCTACTTGATTTGTTCCGGATGCGCCCGAATTCCCTTCGATGCCGTGTGGCTTTGTAGGACAGAGGCCGAGGCTCTGTGCGAGGCACTGTGATCACAGGTGTAGTTCGTGGACTCGACACACACCTGCGGTTGACCGCGGATCCGGTGATCGGTCAACTCGCTGCCGCAATCGCTGGTGGACTTCGGGTGGACATCTCCATGCACGGGCGGTATTACACTACACCTGTGTTCACGTTCTGTTCGATCGGTTTCTGGACACCCTCAGGGGTCCAGCCTCTCGAATCTGCGCTCCAGTCCCGGTCTCCTATCCTCTAACAGCGAGAGAATCCCGCCGTTGACGGCGTTGACGAGAACTCCGTTCTCGTGAACGCCAGGAGATCGGTCATGCCGACTGGTCTACAAGCCAGCAAATCTCCCACCGCTGCGGTACGGGAACCCGGTCGTTTATCACCGGGAGGAGGTCACTCATACTGACGGCTATAACTTCGTGAGCATATTTGACCCCGCGGGGGGTCGAAATTGTTCATGGGCTTATAGCCGTTAGTATCACTCCGATTGGATATAGTAGGTACGGAATACACGAACCGGTGGCCGTTTCGGGTCACGCCCGATCCGGAACACACCCCCGTTCCCGGTCGAGGCGGTTACCGGGAGGTAAGAAGGAGTTTTGTCTCTCAGTTCGCCAGTTCAACCAACTGGTTTGGTGTTAATGGTTGTATGTCTGAGATCTCATCTCTCACGGTGCTTTCTCGTATTGTCGACCGATACGACGAGGATGGAAAGCCGGTCACCCCTGAAGAAATCGCAGAGAGTGTTCAAATAGATCCCAACGCTGTGCAACACTGCTTCGAGGAACTCGAAGAAAATCTCTTGCTTGCCCCCGTCGACCACGGGTTTCGACCGACAGTTACCGCAAGGGACCTGCTTGAACTCGATATCGACGACGGGAAGCTGGTGATTGTAGATACAGATCCCGGAGATTGCGGTGACTGATACTGGTGGCTGTACGTCTTTCAAGAACTCCGCCACGTGGTGGCGAATATCATAGATCAGTTACGGCCAACAGTATAAACCATCGTAAATCTTTGGCGGACAGGAACCTCATTGCCGGTACCCCGGTGGTTCAAATGCGGTTTCCGGTCTCACACCACATAGCATGGGACTAGCTGATCGTCCTGCACTGGTGACTCGACCCACAGGTGTCGACCCTACAGGAAGAGACGGTGAGAGCAACCCGGAAAGTCGGACGGGACGGCAGAAAGCGGGTCGTCGATTCCGCTGCTCATACGATCGGTTGTAACGGTTTACCGGTACTTCGCCGAGCGTTCCGGCGAATTCAAAAACAAGCGAGGATACAACTGCTACTGCTGGATCCATAGCCGGACCTACAAGCGCCAGCTTGACTGTAAGTAGCGTGCTCGGAAAGGCAATGTGGCTTA
>JAQCMX010000079.1 GCA_028274885.1 Haloarculaceae archaeon | reverse complement strand
AACAGTGACCGGTCGCTGACGAGGGAGATGTGATCGTCGGCGTGACCAGGTGTGTACACCACCTCCACGGACTCGCCTCCCACGACGAGTTCGTCCCCGCTGGCGAGTTCGTGGGTCCTGCGGGGGTGATCGTCGTAGGCATAACAGTCCGCATCGAAGGCATCAAGCACCGCGTCGAGCTGTCCGATGTGGTCGCCGTGCTGGTGGGTCAGCACGACGCGGTCAAGCCGCTCCGTGTGTTCGCTGATCACGTCCACGACACCGGCCATCTGTCCGGCATCGACCAGCGTCGGTGTTTCGCCCAGCGCGAGATACGCGTTACAGGTGAACTCCTCTGCGCCCTTGGTGACGTTATGTACCTGCACACGCATATTGAGGCGAGCGAACCGCTTGAAACTACCCCCTGGGCCGACGTGTTTCTGGTTCACTGTCCCCGTGTCCGCACAGACGCAATCTCTCGTCCAGATAACCACGAGTCCGCACGGTCCGGGGAAGCAGTGGTCCAACAGATCACCCACACAGGGCCAGATCGAATACACATCGGGTCATGGTTTCACCGAAACCTACCGGGTGTGAGACCCCTCCTGTGCCCGAGTCTTTTTTTACGGCGGGTCTACAAAAAAGTCGTGTATGGGTTTCGGGAGTTACGACGAATCCGAACAGGAAAACCAGGAGTACGACGCGGATTTTGAAGACGACGATGGTGTATCCACGAGCGAATCGTCCCACGACGGAGACGTGGAGTTCGAGTTCACCGCCTCGAACGACGAATTACTCGACAGGCTAGAAGATATAAAAGAGAATACGTGAAAGCCGGGGCTCGTGTCCTCGGGATCGCCGAGTCCTACCGGGGGAAACAAAGCACACTTGCGGGTGTAGTCGTGTGTGCAAACCGCGCTGTCGACGGCTTCGTGTTCGGGTCCTGTACAGTCGGCGGGACCGACGCGACCGCTGCCGTCGGTGCGCTTTTCGAACGATTGGATCGCGAGGACATCCGCCTGCTGCTCGTCGCGGGGATCGCGCCCGCGTGGTTCAACATACTTGATTTACACGCGATCAATGAGGCGACCGACCGACCGGTACTGTCTGTGACATTCGAGGAAAGCGACGGGCTTGAAGCGGCGATCTCAGAACACTTCGAGGGCGAGGACCGCGAGCGCCGACTCGAAACCTACCGGACACAGCCGCCACGACGGGCCGTTTCGGTCGGGGCCGAAACCGTCTTCGTTCGCACTGTCGGTCTCGAACCCGACCGGACACGGGAGATCGTCCGCACTCTCACGCCCGACGGCGGACGACCGGAACCGGTCCGCATCGCCCGGCAGGCGGCACGGGCCGTGGATCGGTTCCGTCGGCAATGAGTGGAATCTTTGTTCCCCGGCCCGTCGGACCGACGTATGGGAGAGAGGCCCGAGGCCCAGGACACGGGCTGCTGGAACGAGGACAAACTCGGTGTCACAGGATGTAAAAGGTGTCCCGAACTGGTGGAATCGCGAAACCGAATCGTGGACGGGGTCGGCCCAGGGGATGCAGACCTGCTTTTCGTCGGCGAGGCCCCCGGCGCAAACGAGGACGACGGCGGTGAACCGTTCGTCGGTCGGAGCGGCGAGGTACTCGACGAACACCTCCGCGACGTGGGTCTGTCACGCACGGACGTGCGCATCACCAACTGCGTTCGCTGCCGTCCCTCGGAGAACCGCGATCCGAGCGCCAAAGAGCGGTCGAACTGCCGCCCCTATCTGGATCGGGAGATTGCGGCGGTCGGTCCCGAACTGGTCGTCGCGCTCGGGAAGGTGCCAGCGGAGATACTCCTCGGGCGATCGGTTGCCGTAACCGCCGAGGCTGGTGAGATCGAGGAGATCGCTGTCGCGGGCGAAACGCGTCGGGTGCTCCTGTGTCTGCATCCTGCGGCGACGCTGTACGACCCGAACCAGCGCGATCTCTTTGCGGATACGATCAGTACTGCCACAGAGTACGCCGGCGACGGTGGACAGTCGACACTGGGTGAGTGGTGAACCCGGGCCTCGGTCAGAAGAAAGCGAACGCACTTATCCGGCGCAGTGTTACGCTGGATCATGACTATGGGGCAGACGGCAGCCGAAATCGCTGTTCTCGATTACGGTCTGGGCAACCTCCGGAGTGTCACGCGCGGACTGGAGCGAGCGGACGCTGCTGTCGAAGTTACGAGCGACCCGGACGTTCTGACGACGGCAGACGGTATCGTGTTGCCCGGCGTGGGCGCGTTCAGTGAGGGGATGGAAAACGCCGGCCCCTTCCGGGAGGTGCTGGTCGAAGCGGCAACGTCGGGCAAGCCGCTGTTTGGGATCTGTCTCGGGATGCAGATGCTGCTGTCCACGAGCGAGGAGGCAGACCACGCAGGCGAAGGGAAAGCCCACGGGCTAGATTTGATCCCGGGGACCAATCTCAGATTTCCCGACGAGGTGAAGATCCCACAGATGGGATGGAACGAGATCACCACGACGCGTGACCACCCGCTGGTCGACGGGGTCGATGGCGAGTACGCATACTTCGTCCACTCCTATTACGCGGACCCAGCAGACGGCGGCACATCCGTGGCCACCACCGACTACGGCGTAACCTTCCCCAGTATCGTTGCCAACGAGGCTGGCAACGTCTTCGGAACCCAGTTCCACCCGGAGAAGTCCGGCGAGACCGGTCTCACGATCCTCAGAAACTTCGTCGATCTGTGTGCACAGTCGTGACCCACTTGTGGGTCGCCCTCGCGGTGGTACGTGCCCGGACCACCCATTACTATTGGTCTGTCCTTCGACGACCCGGACATGACCAGTAGCTCTGCTCATACTAACGGCTATAAGCCCATGAGCAATTTCGACCCCCCGTGGGGTCGAATACGCTCACGAAGTTATAGCCGTCAGTATCAGTACCCCAGAGAGCAGTCAACCAGGCCGACCAACGAGGACTGACCGGCGTGAACACACAGCTTGGAACCGCGCCGATGGAGCTGCACCGTCGGACGCTGGAGATCGCCACAGACCTGATCGAACGGACTGACGCGGGGGACAAACAGCTCGTCACACTGCTGACAGCGGAGGTCGGCCACACCGAGAGTACGGTGGTCTACGAGGAGAACAAACTCGAACTTCACCGCTATTCTCCAGCCGAGAGCGAACATGAGACACCGATTTTCATCGTCTACGCACTCGTCAACAGGCCCTATATTCTCGATCTCCAGCCCGACCGGAGCGTCGTTCGACAGTTCCTGGCGGCGGGGTTCGAGGTCTATCTCGTAAGCTGGGGTGAGCCGTCGAGGCTGGATCGGTCGCTCGGGTTGCGCGACTACGTGTGCCGGTACATCCACAACTGTGTCGACGTGATCCGCGAGCGCTCCGACGTCGAGGCGGTTCACCTGCTGGGGTACTGTATGGGGGGAACTATGGCACTCATGTACACGAGCCGGTTTCAGGAGCGGGTACGCACGCTCGGCCTGATGGCGACACCGTTTGCCTTCGACGGGGCTGGAGGGGTTCTCGAGCACTGGGCGAACCACTACAATATGGATGTCGTCGTGGAGCGACTGGGGAATATCCCGGCCGAACTGCTTGCTGTCGGGTTCTCTATGATGGACCCCGTTGACCAGTACATCACCAAGTACGTCCGACTGTTCGAGAACATCCAGGACGAGGCGTTCGTTGCGAACTTCTCGCGCATGGAGCAGTGGATCTGGGACGGTGTCGACGTGCCGGGTGCGGTTTACCGGGAGTTCCTCGACGATATCTACACCGACAACAAACTCGCCCGAAGCGAGTTCGAACTCGACGGAGAGCGTGTCGATCTCTCCACGATCGAGGTGCCGGTGTTACAGATCGTCGGGGAGTACGACCATATCGTCCCGCCGGAGTCGAGCAAGCCGTTCAGCGAGACGGTTGCGAGCGAAGACGAGCGGATCATCGAGTTTCCCGCCGGACATATCGGTATCTCTGTCTCCTCGAAGGCTCACAGGGAGCTCTGGCCCGACGTCTGTGACTGGTTTGCCGACCGGGACGGCCCTGTTTCGGGCGGTGAACAGACGACTCCCGATGCCGGACCTGCGGTCGACGACTAGCAATCGCTCAAGCGGATCCGCAGGATCGAACCGACGTATACTCGACGGCTCGCCGACGCGGATATCGAGACGCCGGCGGCCCTCGCTGCATACGGCCGGGATACGCTGGCCGACATCACCGAAACACATCCCAACGGTGGCTCGCACAACTCCAGTCCACCGGAGAACGATGCCGGAGGGGACGACGATTATCCGACAAAATCGGGGCCTCACACGGTCGGTTGTAAATCAGTTCCGGAATTCGCCGGAATGCTCGGCGAAGTACCGGTAAACCGTTACAGCCGACCGTATCAGGTGGTCTTTTCGGTGTGCCGAGCGACCCCCCGCCTGCGGCGCCGGTCGGTGTATTTTTGTACGAATATATAAAAGATATTCCTGTGAGAATACCGTGAGAGTGCTCAGCGATCGTCACCGTGGAGTGAACAAAACGCCCATTCAACGGGGTTGTGCCAGGCCATGCCCAAGATAAGCGTCGAGATCCCACAGGAACTGCTGGAGGACCTGGACGGCCACGTGGGGTCGGATGGCAAGTTCGTCAACCGCAGTGAGGCGGTCCGTGCATCGATCCGTAAGACGCTCGACCTACTCGACGAGATCGACGCGCGGCAGGGTCGGCTGGATCGGGGCGGCACATCCGGTGGGGAAACCGATGGCGACTGATACGGACACCGGCAAGCGAACCGTCCAGGGGGGGGTTGGCGGTCAGGTGCTGGCTATCCCACAGATGTTACTCGCGGCACTTTTTATTACGGCTCTGATTACGGCACAGGTGACCGCGGTCAAGGTCGTCGAGGTCGGGATCCCGGTCTCGCTTCCGCTCACGGGCGACGCCATTCTCGTCCCTGCGGCAGTGTTCGCGTACGCGCTGACCTTCTTCGCCTCTGACTGTTACACCGAACTGTACGGCAAGCGGGCCGCACAGGTGCTCGTCAACGTCGCTTTCGTGATGAACTTCGTTCTGCTGGGACTGCTTTGGCTCGCCATCTGGGCCCCCGTCTCGCCCGCATCCGACGTGGCCCAGGACCCGTTTGTGGAGACCCTTGCAGCCAGTACCGGCATCGTCACAGGGAGTCTGCTCGCGTACATCGTCAGTCAAAACTGGGACGTACTCGTCTTCCATCGGCTCAAAGAGTACACCGGCGGTTCCTCGCTCTGGTTGCGCAACGTGGTCTCGACGGCCACCAGCCAGCTCATCGATACGGTTATTTTCATCACCGTTGCCTTTCTCCTCTTTCAGGGGCTCCCGCTTGATGTTGTTGGCGGGTTGCTCCTCGGTCAGTACCTGTTCAAACTCCTGCTGGCCGCCGTGGATACACCGTTTGTCTACCTGACTGTCCGTCTCGTTCGCTCGTACAGCGGGGCTGTGGGTGAACAGACAGCGGCGTAGTCGAGCCACTGTCCTGTGTACTACTCGACGCGTTCGGCAAAGCCATAGCGCGGCTTCAGATCTGTCACCTCGACCTCTATGATCTCACCCTCGGTCGCCCCGGGGACAAACAGCGTGAACCCGTCGATTTTGGCGATACCGTCCCCCTCGTCACCGACATCGACGATCTCGGCTTCGTGTCGCTGACCCTCCCGGACCGGAGCGGTCAGACGGTGCTTAGCAACGAGGTACAGTTCCGAGGAGGCGTCCCG
>JAQCMX010000074.1 GCA_028274885.1 Haloarculaceae archaeon | reverse complement strand
AGCGAGCGGCAGTCACCACGGCACGGAAGCTTCGGGAAATCGGTCTCGACGATGGTGTGTTCGAACCGCTCGACTCCGTAGACGACGAGGCGCTCGCTGACGCTGTCGACGCGCTCACCGGACTCGAGGGCGACGACAGGATCGGTGCGGGTGCAGACGACGAACTCGACAGTCTCCGGGGGCAACTGGGACGGGTCGAGGATCTCTCCGCGGTCCCGGGCGCTGCCGTCGAAGAGATACAGTCAGGTGCCCGTGGAACCGACCAACTGCGCGAGTCACTCGTCCGTTACGTTGGGACAGAGACGGGCACAGACGTCGCACGGGTCCGGGAGTCGATGCCCGCGGAGGCCGCTGACGCACGCGGATTCGTCGACGAGACACTCCGTGAACTCCGGGCGACGCTCCAGACCGCGGTTGAGCACAGGGAGGCTGAAGTCACGGAGAAATTAGAGACAGCACTTGCCGACGCGCGTGAGGATGTCGACACCGCTGTGGAGGCGGTCACAGACATTGCACTCGCTGTTTCACTCGCCCGGTTCGCGCTCGCGTTCGACCTGACTCGACCGGAGTTCGTGGATCGAAAGGTAAGCGGTGTCGTCGAAGCACGAAACATCGTTCTCGAAGACAGCAACGAGACCCCCCAACCGATCACGTACGCCGTCGGTGAGCACCAACTTGCTGTCCCAAACGCGACCACGCCCCCGACAGGTGACAGTGTTGCCGTCCTCACTGGTGCGAACAGCGGTGGTAAGACGACGCTGCTGGAAACGCTCTGTCAGGTCCAGTTACTGGCACAGATGGGTCTGCCGGTCCCGGCCACAGACGCCGAGATCAGTGTGGTCGATACGATCGTGTTTCACCGACGTCACGCCAGTTTCAACGCCGGCGTGTTGGAGTCGACGCTTCGCTCGGTCGTGCCGCCGGTGATCGACGGCAATCGCACCCTGATGTTAGTCGACGAGTTCGAGGCGATTACAGAACCCGGAAGTGCGGCTGATCTGCTCCACGGTCTCGTGACTCTTACCGTCGAACAGGACGCCCTTGGGGTGTTTGTCACACACCTTGCGGACGACCTGGAACCCCTTCCCGACCGGGCACGGACAGACGGCATCTTTGCCGAAGGGTTGACGACGGAACTGGACCTGCAGGTCGACTATCAGCCCCGGTTCGGGACAGTGGGACGGTCGACACCGGAGTTCATCGTGTCCCGTCTGATGGCGGCTGCGAGCAGTCGAAGCCAGCGCGCCGGATACGAACACCTCGCGGAGGCAGTCGGGGAGAGTGCTGTACAGCGAACGCTGGCTGATGCAAAGTGGTCCCAGTGACACCCGGTCGCAGCATGTCATCCTGACTCTTGCCGGTTTGATCACGAGGCACGTCTCTCGACCTCGGCAAAATATAATTTCCCTTACACTAATTTTTTACATCAAGCCGGAATAGCTACACCTGCCATGGAGACTATCGATACCGACGATCTTGATCCCCAGGGACAACCGCGGAATCGGGCAAGCGTCTCGGAGCCACTCGGCGCACAGGATTTCTCGATGAACTATTTCGAACTGGATCCGGGAGAGAAACTCACGACCAGCCTCCATACCCACCTCGATCAGGAGGAGGCCTTTCTCGTACTCGAAGGGGAGGCGACGTTCGAGAC
>JAQCMX010000278.1 GCA_028274885.1 Haloarculaceae archaeon | reverse complement strand
ACATACCGTCCCTCGGTCGAGATTGACCTGTCGACTGCGCTCGCCGCGACAGTGGAAAACACCCCCTCGTCGACAGCACTGGTGCTTGGATGGCTGAACGTGGAGATCGCAGACGCCGTCGCGTTGTCGAAATCGTATGCAAAGGATTGGGTGTACCCCTGGATTCGACCGTTCTCGATCGGCGTGAAATTGATATCGAAAAAGTTACTCGCGTTACTTACAGTAAGTTCTCCAGCCCTCGAGTAGGTAGTCGCGGTGAAATCACCGGTTCCGGCAGTTGAGAGCTGGCGCGCGAGATCGTCGTTCTCCTCCCACAGTCGGGGATTTTGCCCCAGTGCTGCCGCCTCGACAGTCTGGACGAGGTCAACAGTCGGTCCGCTGATGACGTAGTTCGAAGACCACGTCACAGCGAGTTCCTGATCCTGTTGTGTCCCACCGAACCTTGGATCCGAACCAACGAAGATACCGCTGACATTTGACTCGGTGAGATCAGTCTCACTGACGGCAGCAGCGACTGCACCGGTATCGTACGAACCCGTGCTGATCGAGACGCTTGCACCGCGATTGAGCGGCGTTTCGATGGCGGTTACCCTATCTGTTGGGGAGTCCGAGACGTCTTCAGGGGCTATTCCGCCAGATTCCGGCAACGGCCCGCCAACGATTGCAGGCGCAAGCCCGAGTTGATCGTACAATGCAAAGGTTGCTCCCGCCGCGAACAGTGCAAGCGTTTGTGGTTCAAACTGGAGTGGAGTTGTCTCAGACGTGTTCTGCTGTTCCTGTCCTTCCACGTCGGTATTGACCACTTCAAACAAGGCGTCGACATCAGCGCTAGAAAACCCGACTTCCCCGTTTGCTAGTGTCAGCGGATCGCTCACTGGTATGAAGTTCGCATATTCCGGGACCGATTCCGCCTGTGCAGTTGCTGTTCCAACTGTCGTTGTTAACCCAACCCCAAGCGCTGAGAGGGCGGCCGCAGATGTCTGGAGGAATCGTCGCCGCCCCAATCCGCGGCCGCTTTTCGACTTGGTCCTGTCCTGCTGTGGTGCTTGACTGCCCTGGGACGCTCGCATACCATGCGATTGTCAGTGCGAGGAATATATTTTTATATTTACACCGAGTCACCGCCCTGGACGAATCCGGATGTTTCGATTATTCATACCGCAGACCAAATGGAAATAAAAGGGGAGAGCAGCGGGGAGTTACACTGACCCGAATCCGCGTCGAGTCGGGCCAGATTGGGGTACATAGACCACATAACACACAATAATTGCTAATATCGAAATGATATTGCAGGCAAGTATGGCCATTTCCCGGCAATATTTCTGTCTTTACGCTGTTCGCTGTTTCTATGGGGAATAAAACCTGTGTCGTAACTGGCTCCTCGAGGGGGATCGGAAAAGCGATAGCCCAGCAGTTCGGTGAGGAGGGATGGGAGGTCGTGGTCAACTATCGGAGTTCGAGAGAACGGGCCGAGGAGACCGCAGCACACATAGAAGAGCAGGGTGGGAGTGCTCTGATCGTGCAGGCGGACGTGACCGACTTCGAAGCGATCAAAGGGATGCGCGAGCAAATTCAGGAGGTATTCGGCCAGGTCGACGTGCTGGTCAACAACGCAGGGGTAAACCAGGATATCAAGTTTTCGGAGATGTCCCACGAAGACTGGGATACAGTGCTGGACGTTCACCTCGATGGAGCATTCCACACCACACAGACGTTTTTCGACGACCTGGTCGAGTCCGACGGGGGGCGTCTGATCAACATCTCTAGTATTATCGGAAAGGGGGGCAACTACGGGCAGGCAAACTACGCAACGGCCAAGTCCGGGATCTTCGGGTTCACCCGGACGATCGCACTCGAACTCGCCCCACACGAGTCGACAGCCAACTGTGTGGCACCCGGATTCATCAAGACCGACATGGTAGAGGAGCTTCCGGAACCGATCAAAGACCAGATCAGAGACGACACACCCCTCGAGCGTCTCGGAACACCCGAGGAGGTTGCTGAGATTGTCCACTTTTTGGCGAGTGACCGCTCGTCGTTTATTACCGGCGAAGTGATCGACGCCAACGGCGGGAAGGACCTGTGAGAAACTGCGCTTCCAGCGAATACGAGAAGACCGAGTCCGGCGGCCCGGTGTCGATCCCGTATCAACTTGGAGACAAACGAGTGAGAAACCACCTGACGTAACTCGGGTCTGTCAGTTTCCTGGCAACAGTTAATTATTTATAATCCAGCCACATCATATCCTGACGACTGATGAGCGAACGGTCTTCAGGAGACGTCCGATTGCGTGACTCCGGATCGGCCAGGGCGTGTTCTGTGTGGTAGCCACCACACGTCGACTCACGATATGCATCGTAGTGCTGTTCCTAGCCGGGGCGGGACTCGCGTGGGGCCCCGCCGCGGTATCCGCCGAATCACACGTCTCCTGTACGGCCTTCCCGACCGATGTCGAACCGGGCGAGGAGGTGACACTCGATGCGCGCGGCACCGAGGCCGAAATCGTCGACTTCGACAAGGAAGGTGACGGCACCTACGACCGACGGAAAGAACCGGAGTTCATTATCAACGTACAGTACGAACAACCGGGTAGATACGAACCGGTTGTGCGGGCAAACGAAAACCCCGACGCGACGGCGTCCTGTGGGGAGGTTGTCGTCGGTGAACCGCCGGAGGCGGTGCTCGAGGTCACCCCGAACCCGGCTAAAGTGGACGAGGCAGTTACACTCGACGCGTCGGAGTCGTCCGATCCAAACGGAGAGATCGTCGAGTACCGGTGGGATCTGAACGGGAACGGAGAGGTAAACCGAGTCACCGAAGAACCCGTGATCCAGTCTAATGAATACCCGGCAGGTTCGTATACACCGTCGGTTACCGTTGTCGACAACGACGAAATCACCGACACAGATAGCCAGGATCTCACCGTCAACGAGAATCAGCCACCCACGGCGGATTTCACCGTCTCGCCGAATCCAGCGGTAGAAGGTGAGACGGTCAGCTTCGACGCGTCGGCGTCGTCTGATCCCGACGGTAGTATTGTCGAGTACCAGTGGGACTTCGACGGTGACGAACAGGTCGACGAGACCACGACAACACCCACGACCGAGACGAGTTACGACGCTGCTGGGAACTACGTCCCGCTGGTGACCGTCGTCGACGACAGCGGCGACAGCGACACGGCGAGTGGCGATCTCACGATCGAGGAGAACCAGCCACC
>JAQCMX010000275.1 GCA_028274885.1 Haloarculaceae archaeon | reverse complement strand
TGAGTTCGTCGAGGCGGCGCTCGAGATCCTCGTTGTGACACCCCCCGAGTTCGTCATCGAGATAGCGTCGAAGTCGTTTTGCACGTTGTGCCATCGATACTAGATTGAGCGGGTTTTCAATTAACTGTTATGGTATAGTCAAGCAGTTGTCGGCAAAATCGGCTCAAAATACGATCGTACCCGGCTGTTGAAAGCGGAGGGGAACAATATATTTGAATAGTACTTAAATTACCACACACAGGTGAACCTGGTGATCAAATCACAGCTGATTCGCGCCGGTGAGAGTAGCCGTACGTGACACCACAGCGGCAAAGACCCCCAGTAGTCACTATCAGTTATACTCCCGCCAGCGGTTTCCGCATTCAGTACATTTGAAAAATCTGGTCGGTGGTTCATCCGCAGCGCCTGTTTGTTTGATCGTGTACCACGCTGTACCGTTCCCGCACTCATCACAGGTAATGCTGTCATCGGTCGGTTTCCCCTCGAAATTCGCATCTTCCTCGGTCTCGATAAGTTCAGTTCCCGTCTGCTCAGTCGTGGTGGTGAAATCTTCCGCGTTTCCTTGTTGCTCTTCGCTGTGCCCACAACTATCACAGATCATCATCCCGTCCTGCTTTTTCATCATGGAACCGCATTCGTCACAAAATTGCATCCTGTGTGTGGATATACCGTTGTCGGATAAATGTGTTAACCTCGGGTGACGTCCCCTCATCATAGATCGCGGGGCTTCCCACGGCGGGAATCCGGTACGGTGTCGGTCGGTTTCAGGACACCCCTCCCGGGGTCAACGGGGCGGGATTCGGTTCAACCCTCGCTCGGGAGCGTCCTGTGGCCCTGTTAGGAAGTTCCCATCCACAACCGCGCGGTTTCTCAACGCGACTCTCGCCGTGGCGGTTGTGCCTCGCAGCACAGCCACCCTCTGGTCACACCGTTCCAGGGACACCCCAGTATTCGGGCTCGCAGGGCCCGGCAGGCACGGGCGAAATAGGGCCCTCACCGCGTGCCGGCGGCAGGAGTCGAGCGAACCCGTGCGTAACGGTGAATTGACGCCGGTGGTTGACCTGACAGAAACCGGTTGCGACCGGCGGATCCTCGGCCGGGGCTGTCGTCCAGTCACCATCTGGACTGGTTGTCCTCGCGTTGAGCGGGAAGTCGGGCAGCGGGGAGTTCACCGTTTGACTCATACTGATTCTCGCGAGTCACTACCTGCCTCGGATGGTAAAACAGCCGAGATGCTGATACTAACGGCTATAACCGATCTACGATATTCGCCACAGGTTCTAACGCCAAAGCCGACGAACTCAATCAGCACCAGCAATCATCTCGTTTCCCACGGCGTCGATTTTCTCTCCGGCCGATCCACGCTGTGTTCCCGGCCGAGCGTGAGTTCCCATCTGTGGCCGTCGGGTACGCCTCGGAAGGTACTGAGATGGCGGGCGGAGTTGACACCTGTGCTCGGTAGCTTGAGAGAGGTGCAGTACCGGAGTCAACCAGCGGGACTCGTAAGACACTTATCTGCCGGTAATTAGATCTAATTATACCATGACGACACAGCCAGAGTTTCCGGGGTACGTGGATGTGGACTATACAGCGGGCGAAGGCGAACAGCCCGAGGCGTATCCGGACATCGAGGGCAAGATCGAACAGGCGATCGAGGTTACACGACGCGGCCTCGAGGAGTATCGGAGTCCAGCGGTCATGTGGACCGGTGGCAAGGACTCCACGTTGACACTTTATTTCATCACCGAGGTCGCTCGGGAGTTCGATCTCACGGTTCCACCGGCAGTGTTTATCGACCATTTCCAGCACTTCGACGAGATTCACGGCTTCGTAGACAGGTGGGCAGACGAGTGGGACCTGGAGGTCATCTACGCGAGCAACGACGACATCGGCGATTACGCGAAAGACCACGATCTCGAACCCGGCGACGACATCCCGGTGGATGCACTCGACGAACACAACAGACACCACGTGGATGAGATTCTCGAATACGAGGAGGAGACGTTCCCGTTCCTGCTCGACACGTACGTCGGAAACCACCTGCTCAAGACGGTCGCACTGAACGATACGCTGGAAGAACACGACATCGACGGGGTCATTTCCGGCGTCCGCTGGGACGAACAGGAGGCACGTGCCGACGAAACCTTCTATTCGGAACGACACGACCCGGATGTGTATCCCCCACACGACCGGATTCACCCGATTCTCCAGTTCGACGAGGCCGCAGTTTGGGAGGCGTTCTGGAACTACGTCGTCCCGGAGACGGTTGCGGAGTATCCAGATCAGGGGTACGTCCCCGAAAGCGCGGATGATCTTCCCGGGGGTGTGTCACAGGATGACATTCCGGTTTCCCCGAAGTACTTTGCCGGCTTTCGCTCGCTCGGAAGCGAGATTAGTACTGAAAAAAGCGACGAGGAACCCGCCTGGCTCCAGGATCTGGAGTCGACGACCGAGCGTGCGGGTCGTGCCCAAGACAAGGAGGATCTGATGGAGCGACTCCGCGACCTCGGTTACATGTGACTGATACTAAGGCTATAAGCCCATGAGCAATTTCGACCCCCCGTGGGATCGAATATGCTCACGAAATTATAGCCGTCAGTATGAGCTCTGAACTGTTCCCCGACACACTCTGTCTCTGGATTCGTTTCCTCCGTCCGTCCTGGCCGGTTGGAACAGCCGAAGCCAACAGCTACGCCGGTGACTCGTGGAGTATAAACTCCAGGGTGTTGACGACGTAGTGAGCGACGACGACCACGAGCAAACTCTCGGTAAAGATGTACCCGGCTGCGAGTACAAAGCCAAGGAGCCCGGTCACCACGATACCGACGCGACCCTGGGCGTCGTGGCCGAGCGCGAAGACACCAGCGGATGCCAGTGCGAGCGGCCACGGGGTGAAGCTGTAGGCGGCGGTCGGAACCCCGATCAACGCCGCCCGGAAGAGCAACTCCTCGCCAACCGCGATCAGGGGCAAGACACCCACGAGGAGAAATGTCCAGCCGCGAGTTGTTTCGGGGGCGAGTAACGTCCGGACCGTCTCGTCGTGGGCGAATCCAGCCACGTCGGCGAGTCGTACTGCAATCTCATTGCCGATCCAGAGAACGATACCGAATCCGACACCGACGACGACGCCGGAGATTCCGGCACTGATCTGTTCGGAGGGGACGTCGAATGCGGCCGCCGGGATCGAAAAGTACCACGCTGCTACCAGGATACTTCCCACGACCAGCAACTGCGTAACCGCGACGTTGGCGAGCAATACCCCCGCACCCAACTGGGATGGTGTCGACACCCCGGGCGTGTCGGCCCGGGACTGAAGATCTGAAACCGGATCAGTACGTTCCCTATGAGCAAGACGCAACGACTTCGTGGAATCCGGGATCGACGGCTCCCGGGCGTGTGGTCGCTCCGAACCCGCACCGGGTGGTACAGGTTTTGAAGCGACGAAACTCTTTGGATTCTCTGTATCCGAGAAATCGGCATCTTCGATCGTCCGGGAGGAGACACGTGCCAGGAAAACGAGCAGGGCCGTCAGGGCAGCACTGACCGTGATAAACGGACCCCACTGAGGCACGGATTACTGAGGGCTCGGATTAGGGCCACTCTTGCCGACTTCCCCTTCCAGTGCCTTGCCGGTGATTGACTTGAGGCGATCGACCAACGAATCCTTCTCGGGTTCGCCGGCCAGGGCGATTTCGAGGACATCGGAGATATGAGAGACCGGGATAATCTCGACCATATCCTCGTACTCCTCTTCGATCATCACGTCTTGCTCGTTTGCTGCCGGGATAATGATCGTATCGATCCCGGATTTTGCGGCCGCTTCGATCTTGTGTGTGACGCCGCCAACCGGCAACACGTCACCGCGAACCGACAGTGAACCGGTCATCGCGAGGTTCTGCTTGATCGGGATGTTCTCGAGGGCGCTGATAACGGCCGTCGCGACGGTGATAGAGGCGGAGTCACCGTCGACACCCTGTTGACCGGTCTGCACGAACTGGATGTGGATGTCCCGCTCGGAGATATCCTCGTCTGAGAACTTCTTGATGATCGCGCTGACGTTCTCGACGGCTTCCTCGGCCATCTGCTGGAGTTTTCCGGTTGCAATCACCTGCCCGGGACCCTGCGAGGGGGCAACTTCGGCCATGACCGGGAGCATGATCCCCGAATCCTCGCCCATCACGGCGAGACCGTTGACACGACCGGCGATCCCACCCTCTGAGACCGTCATCTCGTAGTCCTTACGACGCTCGATGTACTGCTCTGCGAGTTGCTGTTCGATCGACTGGGAGCGCTCTTTGGCCTGCAGGACATCCTCACGTTCGGTGTACTCCTTGTCCGCTGCTCTGGCGATGTCGCCGGCGACACGGACGAGACCGCCCAGATTCCGGAGTTCAAGCGTGAGATGGTCTTTGCGGCCGGACCGCCGCTGTGCCTCTAGGATCAACTCCTGCATGGCTCCCCGCGAAAAGTGGGGGAGGCGGCCGTCCTTCTCGACCTCTTGGGCGACAAAGCGGGCGTACTTGCGGCGCATCTCCGGGGTGTCGTCGATCGTGTCGTCCATGTACACCTCGTAGCCGTACCCCTTGATGCGCGAGCGAAGTGCGGGGTGCATGTTCTCCATGGCGTCGAGGTTTCCGGCTGCCACCATTACGAAATCACACGGGACCGGTTCGGTCTGGACCATCGCCCCCGAGGAGCG
>JAQCMX010000269.1 GCA_028274885.1 Haloarculaceae archaeon | reverse complement strand
TTCGGGACTCGAAGAGTTCCTGCGCGTCGTCGCGGTCAACGTAGGGGACGACGACCGGGAACAGATCGTCGAGCGGATAGAACTCTAAGACAAGCACATCACACGCACCGCTCCGCTTGAGCGTATGTACCGTTCCGTCCGAGACCGTCACTCGTCACGCAACAGCGCATCGTCACCGTGTTTCTCGCGAAGCTGTGCCAGTTCTGATTGCTGCTCGCTGATCCGGGTGGTCTTCTCGTCGTAGACGTGCTCGAACATCGCCCGTGGACGCCGGTCGTACGACTCGGCTTTATCCACCAGGTCGGCAACCTCGTCTTCGACACGCTGTGCGATGGCGTCGTTACGATCGTCGTCGAGCAGTCCGCGGTCGCGCAGGAACCGCTCCATGCGTGGGAGTGGATCGTACTCGCGCCATCGTCTTATCTCCGACTCGTCACGGTACCGGCTGGGATCGTCGACCGTGGTGTGTGCACCGAACCGGTACATTACCGCTTCGATAAGTGTGGGTCGCGGGGCGTTCCCGACCGCCGGGCTGGGATGGTCCGGATCCTCGGCCTTTGCGCGTTCGACCGCCTCGTTCGCGACCGTATATACCGCGAGCGGGTCCATCCCGTCAACCCGGACATCCTCAAAACCGTACCCCTTTGCCTTCTGAGCGAGTGTCCGACTCGCGGTCTGGCGCCCGCGCCCGACCGAAATCGCGTACTGGTTGTTGTTACAAAAAAACACGGCCGGCACGTCGAACACTCCGGCGATATTGAGTGCCTCGTGGAAGTCCCCTTCCGAGGTGGCCCCGTCCCCGAAGTGACAGACGACAGCTGTGTCGTCCCCCTGTAGCTTTGCCGCCCAGGCAAGTCCGGTGGCGTGTGGGAGCTGACTTCCGATTGAGATGTTCAGGGGGAACACGTTCCTTTCAGCGAGCCACGCGTTACCCACTTCGTGGCCCATCCAGTAGAGGAGATACTTGTATGAGAGCCCGCGTGGGACGACGGCGCCGTGTTCCCGGTACTGGTAACAGAGCCAGTCGTCGGCCCCGAGCGCGTGCGTCGAAGCGACCTGTGCAGCTTCCTGCCCGGCAAGTGGCGGATACGTCCCCATCCGTCCTTGGCGGTGCAGTGTGACCGCACGTTCGTCTAGATGTCGGGCAAACCGCATCTCCTCGTAGATCGAGACGAGTTCCTCCTCGTCGAGAGCCGGGACAGATGCCCCCTCGCGAACAACACCCTCCCTGTCGAGTATCTGTACGAGTCCATCCTCGGTCGGGAGGCTCCCTCCGTCCATGTCTTTCTTTCCAAGCGATGTCAAAAAGCTCTTTCTCACCCTTGGCCGGAAGCTGTCCGGTTCAGCTCCGAAAGCTTAGTGACTCTGTGGCGGTGCGGGCGTCTTCGAGGACCGATCCGGGAGTCTGTTCAGTGGTACCAACAGTGGTGACGTGACCCATCTTCCGAAGTTTGTACACCTCCTGTTTGCCGTACCAGTGCAGGCTGGCGCGGTTCCGGGCGAGCGTGCTCTCGACGCCCGCCAGTGTCGCCTCGCTGCGCTCGGGACCGTCGCCCAGAATGTTTTTGATCGCCGTGGGTGCCCTCCGCGTGGTCGATCCGAGCGGCAGGCCCGTCACGGCCCGGAGATGTTGCTCGAACTGTGAGGTGTGACAGCCTTCGATCGTCCAGTGGCCCGAATTGTGCGGCCGTGGTGCAATCTCGTTGAGAAGAATCCCGCCATCGGTGGTTTCGAACAGCTCGATACCATAGGTCCCACGGCCCGACATCACACCAAGGACATCGTTGGCCACCGACCTGACGCGCTTTCGAACCGCTTCGCTCGTGCGGGCGGGCGAGACGGTTTCGCGAAGGATTTCCGCCTCGTGGATCGTCTCTGTGACAGGAAAGATGTCGGTCTGTCCTTTCCCGAGACAGCCCATCACCGCCAGTTCCCGCTCGAACTCGACGAACTCCTCGGCCATCGCCGGGCCGTCGATCGCTTCGAACGCCTCTTCCACGTCTGCTCTGGTTTCGATCGGGACGTTCCCGCGGCCGTCGTAACCCCCCTCGCGGGCCTTGAGCATCGCAGGGTATCCAAGTTCGTCGAGCGCTCCGTACAGCGCCCCGACGGAATCGACCGCTCGAAACGCAGGCACCGGCACCCCAGCCTCGCGCAGGCGTCGCTTCTGGACCAGTTTGTCCTGGATTGTCCGCAACGTCTCCGGGTGGGGGTGGACCGGGACACCGGTCTCCTTGGCGACCCGTGTCAGTGCGTCCGGGTCCGCGAGTTCTATTTCGAACGTGAGTACGTCGGCCCGGTCACACAGTTCACGGAGCGTCCCCTCGTCGTCAAACTCCCCGACGATCTGCTCCCGGACGACGGGGGCTGCTGGCGCGTCCGGGGTCGGATCCGAGACGACGAGCTCGATTCCCAGTGGTGCAGCCGCCTCACCGAGCATGCGTCCGAGTTGACCACCGCCGACGACGCCAACTGTCTGTCCTGACGACTGGAGTTTCATGTGTCGGGGGTTTTCGACCGACCGGTTTAATTGTTCGCTCACATCACGGGAACGCTGCCTTGGAGGACCTGTCCACCGAGGCAGATAAGTACACGAACGACCAACGGCTGGCTGTGATCGTCGTCGCCACCGACGATTTCGAGATCTACCACGAGGTCGTCTCGGAACTACAAGAGCGTGGCGTACCCTTCTGTACCGTCGAACCGGACGCAAAGATTCCTGTCGATAGCTCGGTCGTCATCACCGACGAATCGAACTCCGCCGGGATTGCCAAAGCCCAAATGAAGGACAACCCACACGATCTGGACACCATTTCGATCGTGGAGGCGACCCCCGGGCGGCCACGGGAGGCTGTCGAAAAAGGTCTCACTGTTCTCCGCGGTGGGGGTGCCCGGATGGTTGTCGGTATCGATCCGGGCGACAGACCGGGGGTCGCAGTCCTTTCGGGCGATGTTGTCGTCGCTACATTCGAGGTGGCCCCGTCGGCAGTCCCCTCTCTCGTGGCAGCGGAAGTTGCCGATGCCCCCGATCCGCTGGTTCGCATCGGTGACGGTGCCCGGCTGGTGGGTGCGCGCATCATCGACGATCTCGAGGACGTCCCCGTCGAACTCGTCGACGAGACAGGGACGACCCCCTACCTCGGCGAAGGTGCCCGTGGTGTGGGGGATATCGTCGCTGCGATCAATATCGCCCGCAGAGAGGGCGACCGGATCGAAACCCGCGATGTGGAGCCGACGGTCGGTGAACTCGACAGAATCAAACAACGGTCACGCAAGCAGAGCCAGACGAACAGAGCGATCGATACAGACCTCGCGCGCCGGGTCGCTGCCGGGGAACTAACG
>JAQCMX010000263.1 GCA_028274885.1 Haloarculaceae archaeon | reverse complement strand
TCGTCGGCAAACTCAACCAGCGATTTGACACGTGCGATGTGCGATGAAAACGTCGTTGCGACGATTCCCCCATCGTAGTCCTCCAGGCTGTACATCACGTCCTTTAGATGTCGGCGGGCAACAGACTCGCTTGGCGTTCGGCCTTTCTTTCCGGCGTTGGTACAGTCCTCGATGTAACAGAGTACACCCTCGCCTTCGCGTCCGATTTCCCGGAACCGCTCCATGTCGATCGGATCGCCGATCACGGGTGTGTGATCGATCCGCTTGTCGAGTCCGTAGACGACTGCACCCTCCGGTGTATGTAACACCGGGTTGATCGCGTCGATGATCGAGTGGGTCACGTTGACAAACTCGAGTTGGCATCGCTCGCCGATCGACATCTGTCCGCCCGCATCCATCTTTACGAGATCGTTCTGAACGCCAAACTTCTCCTCGCTCTGGATCTGCTGTTTGACCAACTCAATCGTAAACGGTGTCGCCACGATCGGCGCGTCGTACCGGTGTGCGAGCTTCGAGATGGCCCCGATGTGATCAAGGTGCCCGTGTGTCGGGACGATCGCCTTTACATCCCCCTGGAGATCAGACATGACCCGATCGTCGGGGATTGCGCCCATGTCGATGAGATCCAGCGAGTGCATCCGCTCGGTCTCGACGTTGTCATGAATCAGTACCTTCGAAAGGTTCAGGCCCATGTCAAAGATGACGACATCGTCGCCGGCCCGAACTGCGGTCATCTGACGACCGACTGCCTCGTATCCGCCTATCGTTGCAATTTCGATTTCCATATGTATCACTCCGAGGCGGCACCCCGCATGCCAGGGACCGGCGGCGCACGTGCACGGCCGACTATCCGATCGGCCAACACACCCGACTGCGTCGGAAAGTCCCCGTCGAATCCGGTGGCCCGCTGCCGTCGGATCGTCTGCCGGCGACTCGCCGGTCACCCACATGTCCCCTGGGGCGACCGTTGGCTCGGTTACCTATCACTCTGATCGCAAGCTTAAAAAGCACGTTGATCGGTGACGGCGTCTCCGGCGGTCGACAGGCCCGGTGTCTCGGATATCGTCACCCCCGCGCTGGGCTCACAATCTGTGGTCGCTGTATTCAGTATCTGAGTGGGTGACAGATCCTCGAAATTAGTAATCGAGGGACCTACGAGGCCGTCGCGATCGTCGGAACCGACGGGGTGGCCGTTAGCGGATGATGGTCCCGGCGGTCCCGTTCGAGAGAAAGGTCTGCAGATCCTCGAGACCGAACACGGAAGCAGGGGTCTTGAGCGAAAGCATCCGCTCGACCTTGCCTGCCATACCACCGGTGACGTCTGTCGTCTCGCTTTCCCCGAGGCTGTCGGCAACGGCCTCGACCGACCGAATTTCCGGGATGACCGCCCCCTCGGCGTCGAGCACGCCCGGGACGGTCGAACAGAGTCCGACCCGGTTGGCCCCGAGTGATCGCGCCAGCGTTGCCACGATCTCATCACCACTGAGGATCGTCCCACCCTGACCCGTCTGAACGACCACGTCCCCGTGAACGACCGGAACGAACCCCTCTGCCAGCATCGCTTCGAGCTGGCCGGCGGCAAAGGAGAGTCTGCCGTCCCCGTCACGGAAGCCAACCGACAGCGGCCTGACCGGCAGCGCACTAATGTCGTGCTCGTGCAGAGACGCCAGTACGGCGTCGTTCAGCTCGCCCATCCCTTCGTGGATATCCAGCAGGGTTGTCGCATCGGCACTGCCCCGAGACTCCGAGAGCCCGTGTTTGCTGGCCCGGTGGTGCCCGAAACTCCCGCCGCCGTGGACGAGCACGAGGCCCGCGTCACTCACAGGCGAATCAGCGATTGTCGCGGCGGCCCGATCGACCGACGCCGAGTCGACGGTTTCGGGCCGGTCTTTGTCGGTGATGACGCTCCCACCGAGTTTGAGCACTGTGACCATCTCAGCCCCCCTCCTGGCACACGCCCGTGGTATCCAGTTCCGCCCGGAAGGCGTCTGCACACCCGGGTGTGTACTCGAGTGCGGTCTCTGTTTCCGGCGTTTCGTCCAGCGCGACGATGCACCCGCCGCCCCCCGCACC
>JAQCMX010000259.1 GCA_028274885.1 Haloarculaceae archaeon | reverse complement strand
AACGCCATAGGTTCAAACGTGCTGGGGGAGTAGGCCAAGCGTTTGCCGGTAGATTGAGTCAACAGCTTAGGGGTTCATCCGACCCCTGTCTGGTGTCCGAAACAAAATAACTATATCGGCCAAGTACATCCTCCTGACAATACGGTATGCAAGAGGCTGACTCGGTACGTACGGACCAGTATCGCTCTGTATCACGTCGGTCCGTCCTGAAAGGGCTTGGAACCGCCGCGATTGGAGGTACGGTCGGGCTGGCAGGCTGTCTCGGCGGCAACGACGGGGATGGCATCCACATTGGCCTGCAGGCCGACAGTACTGGCGCATTGTCTGCCTACGGGTACTGGCACGAGCGGGTCGTGGACAACTATATCGAGAAACTCAACGAGGACGACGGAATCGACGGGCAGGACATCGAGCTTTCCGTGGAGGACACAGAGACGGACTCCCAGCAGGGGATTCAGGCGTTCCGTGCACTGGTCGACCGGGAAGGGGTCGACTTCGTCATCGGGACACAGGATTCGGGCGTCGCAATCGCAACCAACCCCCTCGCCCAGGAACTCGAGGTGCCGTACTTTCCAATCGGTGAAGCACCCTCGATTACCGGCGAAGACGGGAACCGCTGGGTCCTCCGCCACAACCACGACACCCAGTTGCAGGCGAACGTCGCCGTCGATCACGGCCTCGATATGGGGACCGACTGGACGATTATCTACCAGGATTACGCGTTCGGACAGCAGTACCGGGATGCGATCCAGAATCTCTTTGCGGACCGGGACGGGACTGTCCTGGAGTCTATCGCCGTCCCTGTTGGCGAGACCGACCTCGCGTCGTATCTCAACCAGGTACCCGACGACACGGAAGTCCTGTTCAATGCACTTATCGGGGGGTCGTCGGTGAACTTCCTGCGACAGAGTGCCGAACTCGGCGTGCCCGGCGAGCGACTCGGGGCCATCGCATCCGTCGAAGGTCTCGACATCAGCGAGCTCGAGGCGGGTGAGGGTGCCGAGTATGCGACGATGACCCCACGGGAACTCGACGAGATGGGCACCGACGCCTACGACCATTTCTACGAAATCGCAGACGTAGACGGCTCCGACGAGGTGCCGGTCGGCGGTCACTGGACCGCCGGATACGAGGCGCTCTCGTGGATCAGAGACGCGGTCGAGGCAACCGGCTGGTCCGGTGAGGACGACCACCAGACGTTTATCGAATGGTTCGAAGACGGCCCGTCCGTCGATGGGGGAACGGGCTACCCCCAGGGGCCGAAATACTTCCGCGGGGAAGACCACCAATGTTTTATGAACATGTTCGTCGAACGGATCGAAGACGGCAAACTCACCGTGGTCAACGAGGTGGAGTTCTCCGAACCGCCGTACGAACCCCGCGCCAACCTTGCCGGCCAGGAGTTCTAACGGCCACAGCGGTGTGACAGGGTCGCGGCGTCCGTCCAGCCGTCACCGTCTGCCGGCCAGTGCCCGGGTCATCCCTCTCGGTGGACACTTTTCGGACAGCCGTTCGCCCCTGTACGCCGGCCGTCTCAACATTTCACGACTCTGATGAGAAGGTAATATTTATATTTGTACGCGGGAAAATTTCGAATCCACGCATGAAAGAGCCCCGACTGGCCTCTGACCGTGGCCAGGAACGCACGACACTATCCCGTCTCACACGGGATCGCTTGCCCCACAGTAGAGCGGGTCGTGCGGTCGGGGCAGATGCATCCAGCACACCGCCTCGGTCGTTCAGTTCGGGTGACAGCGTTCTACGGTGATATGCTACGATGCCAACTGGAGAGCAGATTCTCATCGCCGTACTGAACGGAGTCACGTGGGGATTGATAATCGCGCTGATCGCGCTCGGACTGAATCTCATTTTCGGCCTGCTCAAGGTCGTGAATCTGGCACACGGATCGTTGTATATGCTCGGTGCTGTCGGTGGCTGGTTCGTGATCGGCGCCACTGGCAGTTTCCTCGTCGCGGCCGTCGTTGCGCCCCTGGCCGTTGGCTTTCTCGGCATGGTGATCGAGCGCGTGGCGCTCAGACCGATCGAGGAGGACATCCCGACGACGCTGATTGCCACGTTCGCCCTGTTGATCGTCCTTGACCAGATTGGTCTGCTCGTGTTCGGCCCCGGCACCCGGTCTGTGTCGGCACCGATTCAGGGCTCGGTGACACTCGCAGGGATCACCTACCCGCTGTACCGGCTCAGCGTCGCAGTTGTGTCTCTCGGTCTGATGGGAGCGCTCTACCTGTTTCTCCACCGGACCCGCTATGGTATGTGGATGCGAGGGGTTCGACAGGACCTCGAAATGGCCAGCGCGCTCGGGATTCCCCGGTCGCAGGTGTACGTCGTCACGTTCGGTCTCGGCGCAGGGCTGGCCGCGCTTGCTGGTGTCTTGTTGTCGCCCATCGTCGGCGTGAACCATCTGATGGGACTGGATATCCTTGCCGTCGCGTTTATTGTCGTCATCGTGGGCGGCCTCGGGTCGCTAAAGGGCGTTCTCGTGGCCAGTCTGGTTTACGCCCTGGTCGAGAACATCGGCACTCTCTACATAACAACCGTCGACGCACGGGTGCTTACACTGTCGCTGATGATCGCGTTCGTCATAGTCCGCCCGGACGGGCTCTTTGAGGAGGGACTTGGCTAATGTGGTCGCTGCACACACCGGTTGGCACGGTCACACTGAATCGTGCCGTTTTGCTCGTCCTGTTTGTCATCGCGTTGCTGTGGCCCGTTATCGGGGTCGGGGACTTCCTGCTATTTTTGGGTGCGCTCTTTCTCGCGTTCGGGCTGTACGGGGCCTCTTTCGATCTGCTGTACGGGTACACCGGATTGTTGAGTTTCGGCCATTCGGTGTTTTTCGGGGTCGGTGCGTACGCGGCGACGTTCGCGCTGATGGATTACGGGCAGGGCGCGTTTGTCGGCCTTCTCGTGGCGTTTTTGGCCACCATACTGATCGCCGTTGGGTTGGGTCTGATCGCTGTCCGGGTGAAATCTCACGGCTTTGTCATCGTGACGATCCTGATCGCGTTGATCGCACAGCGTCTCGCGGAAACCTACAGCGGGATCACGGGTGGAACAGACGGGATCATCGTGTCGGTTCCGGACATCTGGATCCCCTTGCTCGGCGAGTACTCGGTGTTCGACCCCACGTTCCGGTATTACTTCACCCTTGGTGTCGTGCTGGTTTCGCTGTTTCTGATGTACCGTCTGGTCATCTCCCCGGTCGGGCTCGTCTTTCGGATGATCCGTGAAAACGAGCAACGCGCCCGCATGCTTGGATACAACGTGACGGCCTACAAGCTGATCGCCTTCGTCGCAAGCGGCGCATTCGCCGGGATCGCCGGGGCACTCGCCACGTACATCAACGGTTTCATCAACGCCTCCCGCTTCTCGCTGATAGTCGCAGGTGATCCGGTCATCTACACCATGCTCGGTGGACGCTCCACGATCGTCGGTGCTGTTATCGGCGCAGTGCTAATCGAGGGTGCCGGAAACTACGTCAGCCAGGTCACCGACGCATACCAGTTGATCGTCGGTCTCCTGTTGCTCGTGATGGTTGTGGTGGAGCCGGAGGGTCTGATCGGTCTCTGGAACCGGCTGCAACGGAGAGTGAAGCGCCGGGTGCGTGATTCAACCCCGACACCGGAGGTGACGACAGATGACTGAGACGGTTCTTGAAACGGTGGGGTTGACCAAGGAGTTCGACGGATTCGTCGCCGTGAACGATGTGGATCTTGAGCTGACACAGGGCGAATTCCGGGGCCTGATCGGCCCGAACGGTGCCGGAAAGACAACCGTATTCAACCTCATCTCGGGGCTCGCCGAGCCCAGCTCGGGCTCGGTCCGGTTCAACGGGAAGGAGATCACAGGGCTAGATCCCCACGAGATCACGTCCCGTGGAATGGCGCTGTCCTTCCAGATCACCAGTATCTTTCCCGAACTGACCGTCCGTGAGAACGTCCTCGGAGCCCTCCACAGCGGTGAGGCCCTTTCGAATCTCCTCTCACGATACGGCACCGACGAAACGAAACTGGACCGGGTCGACGGGCTTCTCGCGCAGGTTGACCTGGATGTCCACGTCGAAAAGCAGGCCGGGGAGCTCTCGCACGGCGACCGGAAGGTCCTCGAGTTGGCGCTTGCACTCGCAAACGATCCTGATCTGCTCTTGCTCGACGAACCGACTGCTGGTCTCTCGGCGAGCGAAACCGATACAATCAAGCGACTACTCGCGGAGCTTCGGGGGACGGTCACGATCATCCTCATCGAACACGACGTCGATCTGGTTATGGAACTGGTCGAGCGCATCACTGTCTTACACAACGGTCAGGTACTGGCCGAAGGGACACCGGACCAGATTCAGGCCGACGAACGCGTGAGAAAGATCTACTTCCGGAGGGACCACTGATGCTGTCAGTCGACTCGATCGACACCTACTACGGCCAGAGCCATATCCTCCACGACGTGAGCTTCGAGGCCGGGACCAACGAAGTGGTCGCACTTCTCGGTCGAAACGGCGCGGGCAAAACGACCACGATGCGCTCGGTAATGGGTCTGACGCCCCCCCGGACGGGGACCATCCGGTTCGACGGGACAGATATCACCGGCGACGCTCCCAGCAGCATCGCAAACCGTGGCATCGGGTACGTCCCACAGGACCGCCGGATGTTCCCGGAGATGACCGTCGAGGAGAACCTCCGCATGGGGCTCGGGAAGGCGCCGTTCGATCCCGACCGGATGGAGCGGCTGTTCGAGCGGTTCCCGCGAGTCGGCGAGCGACTCGACCAGCGTGCAGGAACCCTTTCGGGGGGCGAACAGCAGATGGTCGCTATGGCCCGTGCGCTGATGCGTGACCCACAGCTTCTGTTGCTGGACGAACCCACGGAGGGGCTGATGCCGTCCCTGATTCCTGAGATCGCCGAGATCACACAGGCCATCGCAACGGCCGGATACACCATCGTGATTGTCGAACAGAACGTCGACCTCGTGCTGGACATCGCCGACCGGATCTACCTGCTGCAAAACGGGCGGATCGGCGAAACCGTCACACCAGAGGCGTTAGAACAGAACGATGCGATACTGGAAGAGTACCTCGGCGTGTAGAATCGGTAGGGCTACCATCTGCCGCTTCCGGTCTGAACACCTGCCGTTCCCAACCCAAGCCCGCCGGGGGCAGACACACGGACGGTCCGGCCAGAACACGGTTCGACAGGTGACAGTCGTGTCTGGGCTACATCGTCACCAGTGTGTATTTGACGCTCCGGTCGTAAGAACAGATGAGATGTGTCGAGGTATCCGACCGGGGGTTTTTTCGCGGAAATTTGGGGGAGACCCATGACCAAAGCGGCGGTGTGGCGCACATATCAGGACTTTCTGGATGCGATGACCGAGGAGATGCTCGGAATCGTCACAGAGGAGTTTGGCGGTGGCCTCCTGGGCAAAGCTGCCAGAAGGGGTGCAAAACACTTCACTGACGATATCCAGTCGGAGATGCACAGACAGGGCCGACTCGTCGTCGAGTACGCTGCTTTGCTCGACCAGGGCGACGACGTGGACGACTGCGAGGAGCGGTTCTTACGTACCAACCCCGTGTATACGCGGTACGATGGTCCCCGCGAGAACGAGTTGCGACACCACCTCCTCTCACACTTTCGACAACTTGGCGCTGATCTTGAACCGCTCGTTGCCTCCCCAGAGGACGACTTCTGGGTAGCTATGCGGGCAGAGTACACTCGACCGGAAGCGGAGGCGATTGTTGACCGACACTTCTCCCAGGCGGAAACGTTTGCGGAGTACAGGGACGGCGTGTTCTCTTCCCGGCGTCTGGGTGATAAAGTAATCTCTGTTATCGAAAGCGGAGAGACCCGGTTCCGGGGGAGCGTCTACGACACACTGGATCAAACATACTCGGATACCGAATGAATCTGTTTAGACACAATTACTCATATTTGCGTACTCTCGGGCCTTGACCACAGACCCCCGACGGGCCCTCCGATAGTGGTTACCGCGACTATCTGTAAGGGGGGG